>NZ_JBQQCB010000016.1:0-157637 GCF_052246675.1 Nonomuraea sp. KM90
AGGTCTCCCACCATGAGAGTGGGTAAGGCTCCCGGTAGACGACCGGGTTGATAGGCCGGAGGTGGAAGCACGGTAACGTGTGGAGCTGACCGGTACTAATAGGCCGAGGACTTGACCACAAAGCATATTGCTTTGGTGTGTGCTGCGCTCTGTTACTCTTCGCCGGGTCCGGAGCCGCGCCACACCAGAGAATCTTGCTCGCGTCCACTATGTAATTCTGAGACAGCAAGCAGTGTGCTTGTTAGTTTCATAGGGTTACGGCGGTTATGGCGGGAAGGAAACACCCGGTTACATTCCGAACCCGGAAGTTAAGCTTCTAAGCGCCGATGGTACTGCACTCGGGAGGGTGTGGGAGAGTAGGTCACCGCCGGACAATCTTTTGGGGAGGGCCCCGACGCCAACGCGTCGGGGCCCTTTTTTGTGTGCAATGAGGGCCACCCCCAGCAGCTGAGGTGGCCCTCTCTTGCGTTCGGGGACCTGAAGGTCAGGCGCGTTGCCACAGGGCGGGGACGTTGGGTGGTTCCCAGCCGGCCTGTGACTGGTGCCCCTGGAGGCAGCGGTACGCCGCGCCTCCATACGTGACCTGGTCACCCGCCTGGTAGGTCACCCCAACCCGCCAGGTGCCGCCGCCCGGAGGCGGACTCGTCGGGGGGTCCGTGGGCGGAACGCCCGGGACGTTGAGCACGAAGTCGAACGTGGCCTCCCTGCCCGTCCCCACCGTGCGCACGTTCATGAGCAGGGCGGGATCGAAGATGGTGTCGGTGTTGTTGCGGGGCTCGCCGGGGAAGTAGAGCTGCGTCGTCAGGACCGGCCGCCCCGGGGCCTGCGCCTTCACGTGGATGTGCCGCGTACGCCCCGGATAGAGGCCGGGCACGATGGTGGTGAGCTTGAAGGCGCCCTGGGCGTTGGTGTACTGGTGACCGCGGAAGTTGTACGTGACGTTGTCGTACGCGCCGTTCCTGTCGGCCTGCCAGAAGTCCAGCAGCACGTTGGCCAGGGGCTGGCAGGCCAGGCCGAAGACGTACCCGCTGACTGTCAGCGCCGTGCCCGTGCCGGGGAGGACCGTGCGCTGGGGGGAGCTCGGCTTGAAGTAGGGGCCCTCCGTCTGCGGGGGCGTGGGGTCGTCGCCGTCGTCGCAGTAAGGGGTGGGGGTGAGCGGTCCGCCGCTCCCGGCCGCCTTCCGGGCCAGGGCCGGGACCTCTCCGATCAGTAAGGGTACGGGTGTCGCTATGAGAGCCGCCTTGAACAACGTCTTTCTGCTGATGCCGCCTTGCTCTCCCGCGCGAGTGTGCTCGCCTTCCACGATGGCCTCCTCTTGAGCGGCCCGCCGGGGGGTGGGGCGGGCTGTTTCCCAAGGTGGCACCCCGGCCGTCGCGGTGAGTACCCTCCACTTTTCTATACGGTCCGCAATATGTTCGCCCCGCGGACGGAGCGCTATCGGCGGTCAGTAGGGTTGAGGGGTGGATTATCGTGCGGTTGAACGCGCGATCATGGATCGTGGCGTCGAGTGGGATTTCGAGCCGACGCTCGATCGGATCGCGGCCCTTCTTGACCTGCTCGGCTCGCCGCAGCGGGCGTACCCTGTCATACACATCGCCGGCACCAACGGCAAGACCAGCACTGCGCGGCTGGTCGAGGCCCTGCTCAGGGAGCGCAACCTGAGGGTGGGGCGGTTCACCAGCCCGCACCTGGTGTCGATGCGCGAGCGGATCACCGTGGACGGGGAGTTGCTCAGCGAGGAGCGGTTCAGCCAGGTCTATGAGGAGATCATTCCTTATGTCGAGCTGGCCGACACCCAGGGGCGGCGGATCCAGTTCTTCGAGCTGCTGACGGCCATGGCGTTCGCGGCGTTCGCCGACACGCCGGTCGACGTCGCCGTCGTGGAGGCCGGCATGGGCGGGTCCTGGGACGCCACGAACGTGGCCGACGGGACGGTGTCGGTGGTCACGCCGATCTCGCTCGACCACACCGACCGGCTCGGCCCGGACATCCCGAGCATCGCCTCGGAGAAGGCGGGCATCATCAAGCCCGGCGCCACCGCCGTGTTCGCCCAGCAGGAGCTCGCCGCCGCCGAGGTGCTGATGCGGCGGGCGGCCGAGGTGGGCGCGGTCGTCGCGCGCGAAGGGCTCGAGTTCGGAGTGCTGAACCGCGAGGTGGCGATCGGCGGGCAACTGCTCACGCTGCGCGGGCTCAAGGGTGTCTACGAAGAGGTCTACCTGCCGCTCTACGGCGCCCATCAGGCGAGCAACGCGGTGTGCGCGCTGGCCGCCGTCGAGGCACTGACGGGCGGTGACGATCCGCTCGACGTCGAGCTCGTCCGCCAGGCGTTCGCGCAGGCGTCCTCGCCCGGGCGGATGGAGGTCGTCCGGCGCACCCCGACGGTCGTGATCGACGCGGCGCACAATCCGGGTGGCATGCAGGCGACCCTGGAGGGGCTGCACGAGGCGTTCGACTTCGCGAAGATGATCGGCGTGGTCGCGGTCATGCGCGACAAGGACGTCGAGGGGCTGCTGGAGCTGCTGGAGCCGATCCTCGAGGAGATCATCGTCACGCGTAACTCCTCGCCCAGGTCCATGTCGCCAGAGGAGCTGGCGGCGCTGGCGGTGCCGCTCTTCGGTGAGGATCGCGTACACGTCGTCGACCGGCTCGACGACGCCATCGACAGGGGCATCGGCATCGCCGACGCCGCAGGCGAGTTCAGCGGCACGGGCGTGTTCATCACCGGATCCGTCGTCACGGCGGGCGACGCGCGGCAGCTGCTCAAGGCGGACGGCACATGATGAACTTCGCGGTCACCCCCGGCATGCGCAGGCTCGGCGCCAGCGTGCTCGGCATGGAGGCGATCGTCGCCGGGCTCATCACGCCCGTGGCGATCGCCGTGGTGGGGGCGGAGCCCTGGCTCGCGGTGACGGTCGGCATCGGTCTCGCCGTGTTGTGCGTGGTCGCCGCGGGCCTGCTCAAGAGGCCTTTCGGCTACGTTCTCGGCAGCGTCGTACAGGTGCTGGCCATCTGCGCGGGCTTCCTCGTACCGACCATGTTCTTCCTCGGCGCGATCTTCGCGGCACTGTGGATCACGGCGATTATGGTCGCTCGCCGTGTCGAGGGCGCTACTTCCCGCTAAAGTCGGCCAACATGGCCGTCCCCCCGATTTCGCGGCCGCCGCATCAGGCGCGCCTCGGACATCAATGGTTGCTCGACACCTTGCTCGGGCTGCTCGTCGTCGTGTCGCTGCCCCTGGCGGTGGTCGCGATACCCAACACGCTCTCCGTCGTCGCCAGGCTGCTGCCCGGCGACCTCGACCAGGCCGGGCTCATGCGCACGCACGGGCTCGCACTGCCCGCACTGATGCTGACCGTCCCTCTCGCGGCCGCCGCGCTGCGCCGGGTTCCGGTGGCTCATCTGCTGGTCGGCGGGCTGGCGCTGATGGCGCTGTCCGACGCCGCCGGCGGTTACGCGGGCTCCGAGCTCGTCGTCGGCGCGGTGCGGGTGGCTCGGGGCATCGGCGCCGGGCTGATCCTGCCCGCCACGCTGGCGGCCGTGTGGCACCGCCTGCCGGCCCTGCGGGCGCTGTGGGTGGGAGTGTTCAGCCTGAGCCTGCTCACGGCGCAGGCGTTGGCGCTGTGGCCGCTCGACGCGGTGGACAGCTGGCGGGTCACGCTGCAGCCGTACCCGCTGGTGACAGGGGTCGCGCTCGGCCTGGCCGCCGCTCACCTGGCGGTGTGGATGTTGTCCGGGAGGCCCGCCGCGCCCGGTCCCGTCGGCCGCGAGGGCAGCCGGCTGCTGCTCGCCGCCGTGCCCGCGGCGGGCATCGCGGCCGTGGCGATCAGCACGGCCAGCGAGGGGTGGCGGGCCATTCCCGTGATCCTGCTGGCGGTCGTGGCGGTCGTGGGACTGCTGGCGCTGGCCTCGATCGGGGCCGCGGAGAGCCGTACGCTGGCGTTCACGATGGTGGCGGTCGGCGTCGTGCTGCTGCCCAGCGCCGCTCAGGTGACGCTGGTGGAGATGGGCGGTCTCGGCGGGCCGGGGCTGCGGGGGCTGTGGGTGCCGTACAGCGTGGCCGGGCTGCTCGCGATCGCCTCCTCGGTGGCGGTGCGGCTGCTGTGCCGGACGTCCGGACGCTGGCTGGCGCCGCTGGGGCTGCTGGCCATGGTCGTCGGGCTGTGCTCGGTGCGGCTCGTGGTGCCGTCCGCTGACGGGCTGGTGCTGGCGGTGCCGTTCAGCCTGCTCGCGGCCGGGGCGGCGGTGGCGCTGACGGCCGCGCTGCAGGATGTCGGCATCGGTACGGCGACGTTCGGGCTGTCGCTGTGCTGCGCGGGGGTGCTGGCGGGGTTCCTGCTCGGCACGGGGGTGCAGATGTCGATGCTGGACGGGGTGCGTTCGGCGCAGGAGCTCGTCGACAGCTTCGTGGGGGCGTTGCACTGGTGGGCGTTGATCGGCGGGTTCCTGGTGGTGGCGATCATCGTGCTGGCCGCCGTGATGGCGCGGCGCCCCGGGCGGGGGTCGCCGGGGGGTGCGGACGACGAGCCTGACACACCGCCCGTTCCCTGCGCGGGCATGCCCTCTCCCAAGGACGTGCTGCTCGTACGGGCGCCGGAGCGTACCGATGCCGAGGATGGCGGGGACGACGAGGACCGGCCTACCGGCGCGATCCCGCGTGTCGTGCTGCCCGTGTCGGCCAAGGGCGCCTTCGGCAGCGCTGGGGCCGCCGGTGAGGGCGAGGGGCCGTCCGCGCCGGCGGTGCCGCCGCAGGGGCATTCGCCCGAGGACGCCGCTTCGTCGTAGGAACTCGCGGCCCGGGCTTCCCGCGGGAAACGAGGGCAGGGGCTCGGGACGGTAAGCTGAGGGCCCTGCTACGGCGACGTGCGGGCAAACGTGCCCCGCGAGCGTCTTCGCGGCCCGCAGCCGCGACCCCACTCTGTTCGAAGGAGAACTTCAAGTGTCCGAGCGCACTCTTGTCCTGATCAAGCCCGACGGGGTTAAGCGCGGCCTCATCGGTGACGTGATCGCCCGTGTGGAGCGCAAGGGCCTCAAGGTCGTGGCGATGGACCTGCGCACCCTCGACGCCGACACCGCCAAGGCGCACTACGCCGAGCACTCCGAGCGGCCGTTCTTCGGCGAGCTCGTCGAGTTCATCACCTCGGGGCCGCTCGTCGCCCTGGTGCTCGAGGGTCCGCGCGCCGTCGAGGCCTTCCGCGCGCTCGCCGGCGCGACCGACCCGGTCAAGTCGGCTCCCGGCACGATCCGCGGCGACCACGCCCTCGAGATCGGCGAGAACGTCGTCCACGGCTCCGACTCGCCCGAGTCGGCCGCCAGGGAGATCAAGATCTTCTTCCCGGACCGGTTCTAGCCGATCCCGACCTCTCGCCCCGCTCGCGCCGCGGCCTGTTCGTGGCGGTCTGGGGGAGGTTCGTTCCTCGTGCGCCCGTGCGGCTTCGGCTGTGCGGGCGCGTGTGCTTTGTGCGGGGGCTTTTCTCGGGGCTTCTTTCGGTGGGGACTTTCCGCGGGGGCATTTCTGTCGGTGACCGGCCGTATGGTTGCTCGCGTCGCCGGTGGTTCGGGAGCCGGTGTTGCGGCCCGGATTTTGTCGGGCGCTTACCGTAGGGTTCCTCAGGGTTGGAAGTTGGATCGTTCCAGCACTCGGTCGGATGTTGTGGTGCAATCCGGGCAAAATTGCGGTTGAGGTAGGGGCTGGAGATTTTTGACGGGCGCGATGGCTCATTGCGCCCATCGGTGGGTACGTCACGTTACGATTCGAATTCAATCCGTAGTCACTCGCGAACGACGTTACGGAGGGCTCCGTTCCCCATGGGCAGCAAGCTCGCGTTCCTCGGCCGTGACATGGCGGTCGACCTGGGCACCGCCAACACGTTGGTCTACGTGCGTGGCCGCGGCATCGTGCTCAATGAGCCGTCAGTCGTCGCGATCAACACCGCGACCGGCAAGATCGTGGCGGTCGGCATCGAAGCCAAGCGAATGATCGGTCGTACGCCTGGCAATATCATCGCGGTCCGCCCGCTCAAGGACGGCGTGATCGCAGACTTCGACGTCACCGAACGGATGTTGCGATATTTCATCCAGAGGGTGCATAAACGCCGGCATTTCGCAAAGCCGCGCATCATCATCGCCGTGCCCAGTGGCATCACGAGTGTTGAGCAGCGGGCGGTGAAAGAGGCCGGATACCAGGCGGGTGCCCGGAAGGTCTACATCGTCGAGGAGCCCATGGCCGCCGCCATCGGGGCTGGGCTGCCGGTGCACGAGCCGACCGGGAACATGGTGGTCGACATCGGCGGCGGCACCACCGAGGTGGCGATCATCTCGATGGGCGGCGTGGTCACGAGCCAGTCGATCAGGATCGGCGGTGACGAGCTCGACCAGGCGGTGATCGCGTTCGCCAAGAAGGAGTTCTCGCTGATGCTGGGCGAGCGCACCGCCGAGGAGATCAAGATCGCCATCGGCTCGGCGTGTCCCTTCGGCGAGGAGTCGCACGCGGAGGTGCGCGGGCGCGACCTGGTCAGCGGGCTGCCCAAGACGATCATCGTGTCGAGCGAGGAGATCAGGAAGGCCACCGAGGAGCCGGTCAACGCGATCGTCGACGCGGTCAAGACCACGCTCGACAAGTGCCCGCCCGAGCTGTCCGGCGACATCATGGACCGCGGCATCGCGCTCACCGGCGGGGGCGCCCTGCTCAAGGGGCTCGGTGAGCGGGTCAAGGCCGAGACGGGCATGCCCGTGCACCTGGTCGACAACGCGCTCGACTCGGTCGCCATCGGCTCCGGCAAGTGCGCCGAGGAGTTCGAGGCCCTCCAGCAGGTCCTGGTGTCGGAGTCGCGACACTGATGAGAGACTCACGCCGTGCCCGGCTGATCCTGGGAGTGCTGCTGACGGCGGCGCTGGTCATCCTGACCGTTGACCACCGCGCCGGCGACAGCTCTCCGCTGCGCCCGCTGCGCGCGGCCGGGGCCTATCTGTTCGGCACGGCGGAGCAAATCGGCGGCGGGGTCGTCCGGCCCGTGGGCGGGTTCGTGCACGCGATCCTGACCGCCCCGAGCGCGAAGGATCGCATCGAGGCGCTCAAGGAGGAGAACGCCAAGCTGCGGACGGGCCTGCTGGCCGGCAAGCTCGACGCCGACCGCGCCAAGGAGCTCAAGCAGCTCCTGGGGCTGGCCGGGGCCGGGGGATACCGGGTGGTCACGGGCACCGTGGTCGCCAGGCGCGGCCAGCCGGGGTTCGAGGACGCCGTGCAGATCGACGTCGGCACGAACGACGGGGTGCGGCCGGAGATGACCGTGCTCAACGGCGACGGGCTGGTGGGCCGGGTCGTGCACGCCTCCTCGCGCACCTCGACGGTGGTGTTGATCAGCGATCCCGCCTCGGCCGCCGGGGCGCGGCTCGAAGGGGGCAAGGAGATCGGCGTCGTGCACGGGGTGGGGGAGCACGGGCGGCTCGTGCAGTTCCGGCTGCTCGACTCGACGGCGCCGATGAGCAGGGGCGGGCGGATCGTGAGCTTCGGGTCCCAGCACGGGACGCCGTACGTGCCGGGGGTGCCGATCGGGGTGATCGAGCGGGTGGAGTCCACCCCCGGGGAGCTGACGCGGATCGCCTATGCCCGGCCGTACGCGGATCTGACTGCGCTGGACGCGGTCGGCGTGGTGGTGGAGGCGCCCAAGCGGGATCCCCGTGACGCCGTGCTGCCCGCCAAGGAGGGGGCGCGGTGATCGGGGGAGTCTCCGTGGTGCTGGCGCTGCTGGCGCAGGTGATGCTGGTCAACCGGGTGCCGCTGCCCGCCGGGGGCGCGCCCGATCTGGTGTTGCTGGCCGTCATCGGTGCCGCGCTGGCCCGGGGGCCCGCGCCCGGGGCCGTGCTCGGGTTTTTCGCCGGCCTGCTGGTCGACGTCATGCCGCCGTCCGCGCATCTGGCCGGCCAGTACGCGTTCGTGATGGCGCTCGTCGGCTACGTCGCCGGGCGGGGCGCGGGCGGGCCCGTGACCACCGTCGTGCTGTGCGTGCTGATGGCGCCGCTGCTGGCGGCGGCCGTGGGCGGGCTGATCTCCGATCCGCGGGTGACGATGTCCACGGTGACCGAGCAGGTGCCCGTCACGATCGTCTACACGCTGGTGGTCTCGCCGGTCGTGATCTGGCTGACCATGCGGGGCAGACAGGCGAGGTTCTCGACATGATGAGGATGCGGGCCCGGCTGCTGGTGCTGCACCTGCTCGTGCTGACGCTGCTCGTGGTGCTGGCCGTGCGGCTGTGGCAGGTGCAGGTGGTGCGCGGGCAGGAGTTCGTGACGCGGGCGACGGAGACCCGGACGCGGGCGGTGATCGTGCCCGCCGTGCGGGGGCAGATCCTCGACTCGTCCGGACGGCCTCTGGTGCGGAACAAGACCGCGCTCGTGGTCTCCGTGGACAGGACCCGCCTGTCCAGGATGAAGGACGGCGGCATCAAGGTGCTGCGCAAGCTGTCCGCGGTGCTCGGGAAGCCGGTCGCGGACCTGCAGCAGCGCATCACGCCCTGCGGGCCGGGGGTGGGCAAGCCGTGCTGGACGGGGTCGCCGTACCAGCCGGTTCCGCTGGACGAGAAGGTGGACACGCGCGAGGCGCTGCAGATCCTGGAGCGGCAGGAGGAGTTCCCCGGGGTGACGGCGGAGATCCACTCCGTCCGGCAATATCCGGGGGGCCGGGCCGGGGCGCAGATGCTCGGCTACCTGCAGCCGGTCACCGAGGCGGAGCTGGAGAAGCGTGAAGGGCTGAAGGCCAGCTTCTCCGGGGTGGACCTGGCCGGGCGTGACGGGCTCGAATACGTCTACGACGACGCGCTGCGGGGCAAGGCCGGCCTGCGCAGGGTGCAGGTCGACCGGATGGGCAAGGCGCTCGGGGTCGAGGAGCAGGTGACGCCCATTCCGGGCGACCATCTGGTGACCAGCATCGACTCGCGGGTGCAGGCGGTGGTGGAGAAGGCGCTCGGGAAGGCGATGAAGTCCGCGCCGGGGGCCGACGGAGGGGCCGGGGTGGTGCTCGACGCGCGTACGGGTCGGGTGGTGGCCCTGGCCAGCGCGCCCGGCTACGACCCGGAGATCTGGGGAGGCGGGATCTCGGCGCGCGGATACCAGTGGCTGCTGTCGGAGAAGTCCGGCAAGCCGCTCGTGTCGCGGGCGATCAACGGCCAGTTCGCGCCGGGCTCGACGTTCAAGGTCTCGTCGGTGGCGGCGATGTTGCGGGCGGGCTATCCGCTGAACGGCCAATACTCCTGCCCGGGCTCCTACGCCGTGGGCGGCCGGGCCTTCAACAACTTCCGCGGCATCGCGCTGGGCACGCTCTCCCTGCACACGGCGCTGGTCAAGTCGTGCGACACGATCTTCTACCGGGCGGCGTACGAGCAATACCTCAAGGACGGCGGGCGGCATCCCAAGAAGGCCACGAAGGAGGTGTTCGCCAACATGGCCAGGTCGTTCGGGTTCGGCAACCCGACCGGCGTGGACCTGCCCGGCGAGTCCTCCGGCCGGATCCCCGACCGGGCCTGGAAGAAGGACCTGTGGAACAAGACCAGCGCGGTCAACTGCGAGCGGTCGCGCAAGGGCTATCCGGAGGTGAAGGACAGGGCGCGGGCCGAGTTCCTGAAGCGGCTGGCGCTGGAGAACTGCACCGAGGGGTTCCTGCTGCGGCCGGGTGACTCGGCCAACTTCTCCATCGGCCAGGGTGACGTGCTGGTGACGCCGATGCAGCTGGCCAGGGCGTACATGGCGCTGGTGAGCGACGGCAAGCTGCGCAGCCCGCGCATCGGGTGGGCGCAGGTGCGGCCCGACGGCAAGGTGGTCAGGACCATACCCGTGCCGGTGGTGGGCAAGCTGCCGCTCAGCCAGAAGGAGCGCCTGTACATCAAGAACGCGCTCAGCCAGGTGGCCCAGGACGGCACCGCGGCGGGGGCCTTCGCCGGGTTCCCGATGAACAAGGTGCGGGTGGGTGGCAAGACCGGTACGGCTGAGGTCTGGGGGAAGAAGGACACCTCGTGGTTCGCGTCGTTCGCGCCGACGAAGAACCCGCAGTACGTGGTGGTCGTGATGGTGTCCCAGGGTGGGATGGGGGCGCAGACGGCGGCCCCGGCCGTGCGGGAGATCTACGAGGGGATCTACGGCATCAAGCGCAAGCCCGCCGTGCCGGGTGGGCGGCTGACCACGCGCCTGCCGACGTTCTCGCCCGACGGGATGGTGGCCGGGGGATGAGCGGGCGAGTGGTGGTGGCGGGGGCTGGGGCGGTCCCACGGAAGTGCGGACGTGCAGCGAGAGTCGGGGCGGTTTCTCGGGAGCGCCGGGGTGTGGTGCTCGGGAAGTGCGGGTGTGTGGCGAGAGGTGGGGCGGTCCCACGGAAGTGCGGGCGTTCGGCGGGGGGTGGGGCTCTTGTTCGGAAGTGCGGGCGTTCGGCGGGCGGTGGGGCGCTTGCTCGGAAGTGCGGGCGTTCGGCCGGGGTGGGGCCGGTTGCCGGGAGATGCGGGTGGGTGGTGCTCGGGATGCGCGAGGGTGTGGGGGGCAGGGTTGAATCTGGAGCTTGGGGGATGCCTGGGTGGGGTGTGGTTCTAGGTGGGGTTGGCGTGGGCTGGGGGAGTGGTGGGGGTTTGCGCGTCCGGGTTGGGTTGGGGGTTGAGGGGTGATGGCGCGGACGGTGGCCGTTCGGCGGCCCTCCTTGTTGCGGCGGATGGCTCGCGAGAACTCGACGGTGCGGCGGCTCGACGGGCTGATGCTGGTCGCGGTGGCCGGGCTGTGCGTGATCGGCACGCTGCTGGTGTGGTCGTCCACCAGGACCTGGGCGCCGGGCTCGACGGGGCTGGTGAAGAAGCACCTGCTCAACGAGGTCATCGGCGTGGTCCTGTGCGGGATCGTGGCCATGGTGGACCACCGGGCGATGCGGGCGTACGCGCCTCTGGTGTTCCTGTTGTCGCTGGTGGGGCTGGGGCTGGTGATCACGCCGCTGGGGGCGACGATCAACGGGTCGCACTCGTGGATCCTGCTCGGCGGTGGGTTCGCGGTGCAGCCGTCCGAGTTCGCCAAGGTGGGGCTGCTGCTGATCATCGCGATGTTGCTGGCGCAGCCGGCAGAGGGGACGGATCGGCCGCGCGGGCTCGACGTGGTGCTGGCGCTGATCGCCGCCGGGATCACGATCGGGCTGGTGATGCTCCAGCCGGACCTGGGTACGGCGCTGGTGCTGGGGGTGATCACGGCCGCGGGGTTGATCATCTCGGGGGTGCGCAAGCGGTGGATCGGGGTGCTGACGCTGGCGGCGGGGGCCGGGGTGTTCTCGGTGTTCTACTTCCAGATGCTGGAGCCGTACCAGGTGGCGCGGTTCACCGCGTTCGTCGATCCGAGCGTGGATCCGCGCGGGGTCGGCTACAACAGCACGCAGTCGATGATCGCGATCGGCTCCGGGCAACTGCTCGGGAAGGGGCTGCTCGGGGGCGGGCAGACGACCGGGCGGTTCGTGCCCGAGCAGCACACCGACTTCATCTTCACGGTGGCGGGCGAGGAGTTCGGGTTCCTCGGGTCGGTCACGGTGGTGCTGCTGCTCGGGGTGGTGCTGCTGCGCGGGCTGAAGATCGCCAGGCAGTGTGAGGACAGGTTCGGGACGCTGGTCGCGGGCACGATCGTGTGCTGGTTCGCGTTCCAGACGTTCATCAATGTGGGCATGACGATCGGAATCATGCCGATCACCGGGCTGCCGCTGCCATTCGTGTCATATGGCGGCACCGCCACCTTTGCCAATCTCATTGCGATTGGGCTGCTTCAAGCCATCCGGGTGCGAAGACAGTCGTTTAATTAGAGGTATGTTCTTGGCCTACTGCGATGAGTGCGAGGAGCGCTTTCTGCTGCCCGCGAACCATGTCATCGGCGTACACAACCTCCAGAGCGGTGTCATCGCCGTCGAGCTGACCTGCTACGAGGGGCACCACATCATGGTGCTCAGCGGAAACGACATCGACATCCCCGGACCTGCCACCGTCTGAGCGCCGCTACCCTGGACGGTATGACTGTCGAGTCGATATTCCCCCGCCTGGAAGCGCTGCTGCCCAAGGTGCAGAAGCCCATCCAGTATGTCGGGGGTGAGCTCAACTCGACCGTCAAGGACTGGGACTCCGCCGACGTTCGGTGGGCGTTGATGTACCCGGACGCCTACGAGGTCGGGCTGCCCAACCAGGGTGTGGCCATCCTCTACGAGATCCTCAACGAGCTCCCCCGCACGCTGGCCGAGCGCACCTACGCGGTCTGGCCCGATCTGGAGGCGCTCATGCGGGCCGAGGGCGTCCCGCAGTTCACCGTCGACGCGCACCGGCCGGTGCGCGCCTTCGACGTGCTCGGGGTCTCGTTCTCGACCGAGCTCGGCTACACCAACATGCTGACCGCCCTCGATCTGGCCGGCATTCCGCTGCTGGCCGTGGACCGCGGCGAGGACGACCCGATCGTGCTCGCGGGCGGCCACGCGGCCTTCAACCCCGAGCCCATCGCCGACTTCCTCGACGCGGCCGTGCTCGGCGACGGGGAGCAGATCTCCATCGCCATCAGCGAGGTCATCCGCGAGTGGAAGGCCGAGGGCAGACCGGGCGGGCGTGACGAGCTGCTGATGCGGCTCGCCGAGTCCGGCGGGGTTTACGTGCCGAAGTTCTACGACGTCGACTACCACGCCGACGGCCGCATCAAGCGGGTCGCGCCCAACCGGGCCGACGTGCCGTGGCGGGTGCACAAGCACACCGTGATGGACCTCGACGAGTGGCCCTATCCGAAGAAACCGCTGGTGCCGCTGGCCGAGACGGTGCACGAGCGATTCAGCGTGGAGATCTTCCGCGGCTGCACGCGCGGGTGCCGGTTCTGCCAGGCAGGCATGATCACGCGTCCGGTGCGCGAGCGTTCCATCACCACGATCGGCGCGATGGTCGAGAACGGCATCAAGGAGTCCGGCTTCAACGAGGTCGGCCTGCTGTCGCTGTCCTCCGCCGACCACTCCGAGATCGCCGACGTGGCCAAGGGCCTGGCCGACCGCTACGAGGGCACCAACACCTCGCTGTCGCTGCCCTCGACCAGGGTCGACGCCTTCAACATCGACCTGGCCAACGAGTTCTCCAGGAACGGCAGGCGCTCGGGCCTGACGTTCGCGCCCGAGGGCGGCTCGGAGCGGATGCGCAAGGTGATCAACAAGATGGTCACCGAGGAAGACCTGATCCGCACCGTCACCACGGCCTATTCGCAGGGGTGGCGGCAGGTCAAGCTCTACTTCATGTGCGGGCTGCCCACCGAGATGGACGAAGACGTCCTGGGCATCGCCGACCTGGCCAAGAAGGTCATCCAGGCGGGCCGCGAGGCGACCGGCAGCCGCGACATCCGCTGCACGGTCTCCATCGGCGGCTTCGTGCCCAAGCCGCACACGCCGTTCCAGTGGGCCGGGCAGGCCGACCACGAGACCGTCGACCGGCGGCTCAAGGCGCTGCGCGACTCGCTGAGGGGCGACAAGCAGTACGGCCGGGCCATCGGTTTCCGCTACCACGACGGCAAGCCGTCCATCGTGGAGGGCCTGCTGTCGCGGGGCGACCGCAGGGTCGGCGCCGTGATCAGGGCCGTCTGGGAGGGCGGCGGCCGGTTCGACGGCTGGAGCGAGCACTTCTCCTACGAGCGCTGGATGGCCGCCGCCGAGAAGGCGGGAGTCGACGTCGACTGGTACACCACGCGCGAGCGGGAGGAGAACGAGGTCCTGCCGTGGGACCACCTCGACGCCGGGCTCGACCGCGAATGGTTGTGGCAGGACTGGCAGGAGGCCGTCTCCGGCGGTGAGGTCGAGGACTGCCGCTGGACTCCGTGCTACGACTGCGGCGTCTGCCCGACCATGGGCACAGAAATTCAGATCGGTCCCACGGGGCGGAAACTCCTTCCTCTTACGGTGGTCTAGCGCGCTCAGTGGGCGAGCCGTGTCTCGGCGTACACGTTCACGCACCAGCGCGGCTTATCCTGAGACGAAGGAACTCTTACAAGGGAAGGACGACAAGCTCTGAAACCTGTTCCCGAAGGGCCTCCGCCCGCGCCCACGGTGCAGCGCCTGCGTGTGCGTTACGCCAAGCGCGGCCGCCTGCGCTTCACCAGTCACCGCGACATCTCGCGGGCCGTTGAGAGAGCGGTTCGCCGTGCCGGCATTCCGGTGGCTTTCAGCGCGGGCTTCTCGCCCCACCCGAAGATCTCCTACGCGGGCGCGGCGCCGACCGGCGTCGCCAGCGAAGCCGAATACCTCGAGATCGGTGTTACCACGCCGTGCGACCCCGACCAGGTCAAGCAGAGGCTTGACGAGTCGCTGCCGCCCGGGCTCGATGTGCTCGACGTTGTGGAGGCAGGTCCGGGGGGGCTGGCCGATCGCTTGGAGGTCTCCGACTGGGAGGTGCGGCTGCCCAGTGCCGATCGCGAGCTCGCCGAGGTGGCGGTGGAGAAGTTTCTCGCGGAAGGCACGGTGGAAGTCGAGCGCCTCACCAAGAAGGGTCCCCGCCGCTTCGACGCGCGGCAGGCGGTCCTGGGGCTCGTGGTGTCCGAGGGAACAGACAGATCCGCAGCTCAGGTGCTTGGAGAACCGTGTGTCATACTGCGCATGGTTGTTCGGCACATGACGCCTGCCGTTCGACCCGACGATGTGCTCACAGGGCTGCGCCTTGTGGCCGACTTCGCGCCGCCGGTTCCCCCCGAGGTGACCAGGCTGGCGCAGGGGCCGCTCGACGCCAGCACCGGTGGACTTGCTGACCCGCTCGACCTGGACCGCGACACCACGCGCGGCGGCGAGGCGGGACCGGCGAGTGAGCACGTCGCCGGTTAAGGAAGTGATCGGCGAGAGCCGGGCACGACCGCTGACAGGACTTGGCGCCGGCGCCCCCGACTCGGGAACGCCGGCGGACAACGAGACACGAGGGCTCCTGCGCGGCGCGGCGACGCGCCCGGGAGCTGACGGGAGAGCGCCCGCATGCTCGATAACGAGCCCAACGCCGGGGCCACTGGCCCTGACGGGGAGACAATTGAACAGCCCAAGGTGACCAGGCGTCGCCGCTCCGCCAGCCGCCCCGCGGGTCCTCCGCCGGAGCTGCCCGAGGAGCCGGCCTCCGTTCCGGTCACAGTTCCCGCCGCGCAGGCGGCGCCGTCGGTGGCTGAGGTGCAGCCGGTGCAGCGCACCGCCGCTCAGCGGGCGGCGGGCGAGCCTGCGCCTGAGATTCTCGCGGCCGCCTCCCAAGCGGCGACCGCTGCTACGGCGACCGCTGGTACGGCTGCTGCCGGTGCCGAGGCGCCTTCGGGCGTGGGCGCCGAGGGCGGTGCGGTGACCCCCGAGACGGGGGCGGCGCCCGCCGGGGAGAGCCCGGTCGAGGCGGCCGTGGGCGATGCTGTCGCCGAGGCCGTGGCTGAGAAGCCGAAGAGGGCCGCCAGGACGCGGTCCACCGCCACGACGACGCGGCGGCGTACGACGAAGAAGGCCGCCGAGGCCGAGGCTGAGGCGCTCCCGGAGGAGGGGGCGCCCGCAGAGGCCGCGGTCGAGGCCGCCGAGCCGGTGAAGCGGCGCAGGACGCGTAAGAAGGCCGAGCCGGAGGAGGCCGTGACGGCCGCCGCCGAGGTGCGGTCCGTGGAGGACTCCGCTGCCCGTGCCGGTGAGGTTCCGGTCGGTCGCGCCGAGGGTGCCGAAGTCGTGGCGCCTTCCGGCGGTGGCGAGGCCGCCGCGCCGTTCGGCGTCGAGGCGGGTCCCGGTGGCGACGCCGGGACGACGGCTCGCGGGCTGGACGGCGGAGTGACGGCCGAGGCCGGTGCCGGCGCGGAGGCTCCCGCGGGTGCTGAGGCGGCAGCTGCCGCGGGCGCCGAGGCGGAGGCTGCCGCAGGTGCTGGGGTAGAGGGTCCCGCAGGGGCTCGCGCAGGTCGCCGGGCGGCTCGCACGGGTGCCAAGGCGGAAGGTCGCGCAGGCGGCCGGTCTCGCGCTGGGCGCGGCGCCGCTGCCGCCGCCGGTGACGAGGATGCCGCTCGTGAGGCGGCCGAAGGTGTGGCGGCCGGCGACGTGCGCGCGGCCGCGGCGGGACAGGCGGCCGGTGACGTGCCGGCGCAGGCCGGTGACGTGGCCGCTGCCGGTGGCGACGTCGCGGCTGTGGGCGGCGAGGTGGCTGCCGGTGCCGGTGGGCGCGGTGGTGTCGAGGCGGAGGCCGGTGTGGCCGAGGACGCCGACGAGGACATTCTGGAGATCCTGCCGGAGGACGAGCCGCTCGACGACGAGCCCGCCGGCGAGGACCTCGACGAGGAGAACGTGCGGCCCAGCCTGCTCGCCGACCCGTTCGGGTTGTCCGCGCGCAGGCCGGACGAGCCGGGTGCCGCGTTCCAGCGGCCCGCGGCCATCTTCGCGCCGCTGTTCCAGGCGCCAGACCCGAGCCGTGCCAAGCCCGTCGTCACCCGGCGGGCCGAGCCGCCGCAGCCGGTCGCCGGGCCCGAGGAGGCCGAGGAGCCGGTCGACGAGACGGTGATCGAGGAAGAGACCGACGTCGACACCTCCGACGAGCAGGAAGAGGAAGAGGGCGGCGGCCGTCGCCGTCGCCGCCGCAGGGGCGGCAGGGGCCGTGGCAAGGCGCGCGAGCGTGACGAGGCCGAGGACGGCGAGGAGGCCGAGGAAGAGGCCGACGAGGAGCAGGCCGAGGAGGGCCAGGAAGAGGAGGCCACCTCGTCCCGCCGTCGTCGCCGCCGCCGTCGCCGGGGTGGCGACGAGGGTGCCGAGCCGGCCACCGACGACCCGCCGAACACGGTGGTGCGCATCCGCGCGCCGCGTTCGGGCCGTACGGGCTCGCTGGACACCGCCACCGACGGCGTGCAGAGCGTGCGCGGCTCGACCCGGCTCGAGGCCAAGAAGCAGCGCCGCCGCGAGGGCCGCGAGCTCGGGCGCAGGCGCCCGCCGATCATCACCGAGTCGGAGTTCCTGGCCCGCCGCGAGTCCGTGGACCGGATGATGGTGGTGCGCAGGCAGGGCGACCGTACGCAGATGGCGGTGCTGGAGGACGGCGTGCTCGTCGAGCACTACGTCAACCGGGAGGCCAGCCAGTCCTACGTGGGCAACGTCTACCTCGGCAAGGTGCAGAACGTGCTGCCGTCGATGGAGGCCGCGTTCGTGGACATCGGCAAGGGCAGGAACGCCGTCCTGTACGCCGGTGAGGTGAACTTCGACACCGCCGGGCTGGAAGGCCAGCCGAAGCGGATCGAGTCGGCCCTGAAGTCCGGCCAGTCGGTGCTCGTGCAGGTCACGAAGGACCCGATCGGCCACAAGGGCGCCCGGCTCACGTCGCAGATCAGCCTGCCCGGTCGCTACCTGGTGTACGTGCCCGACGGCTCGATGACCGGCATCAGCCGCAAGCTGCCCGACAAGGAGCGCACGCGGCTCAAGAGCATCCTGAAGAAGGTCATGCCGGAGAACGCCGGTGTGATCGTGCGTACGGCGGCCGAGGGCGCCTCCGAGGAGGAGCTGGCCCGCGACGTGGCCCGGCTGTCGGCGCAGTGGGAGAGCATCCAGAAGAAGGCCAAGTCGGCCAGCCCGCCGGAGCTGCTGTCCGCCGAGCCCGACCTGACCATCCGGGTCGTGCGCGACGTGTTCAACGAGGACTTCACCTCGCTGGTCGTGCAGGGCGAGGACGCCTGGGACACGGTCGACGACTACGTCAAGTACGTCGCTCCGCACCTGGCCGAGCGCCTGTCGAGGTGGGACGGCGACCAGGGCGACGTGTTCGAGTCGTACCGGATCGACGAGCAGCTCGGCAAGGCGCTCGAGCGCAAGGTGTGGCTGCCCAGCGGCGGCTCGCTGGTGATCGACCGTACCGAGGCGATGACCGTCGTCGACGTCAACACCGGCAAGTTCACCGGCCAGGGCGGCAACCTGGAGGAGACCGTCACCAGGAACAACCTGGAGGCGGCCGAGGAGATCGTCCGCCAGCTGCGGCTGCGGGACATCGGCGGCATCATCGTCATCGACTTCATCGACATGGTCCTGGAGTCGAACCGCGACCTGGTGCTGCGGCGGCTGCTGGAGTGCCTGGCCCGCGACAGGACCAAGCACCAGGTGGCCGAGGTGACCTCGCTGGGCCTGGTCCAGATGACGCGTAAGCGGGTCGGTCAGGGGCTGCTGGAGGCGTTCTCCACGCCGTGCGACTGCTGCAACGGGCGCGGCCTGATCGTCTCCACGGAGCCGGTCGAGACCAAGCCGGAGCCGCGTGGCACGCAGGGGAAGATGGCCATCGAGAAGACGGTCTCGGACAAGGTTTCCGCGGCCAAGGACTCCGCCGGCCGTGATACCGTGACCGGTGCGCTTGAAGACGTCCCGACCGAGGACGACCAGGCAAACCAGACTTCCGGCAGAGGGCGGCGACGCTCCCGCCGAGCCAAGTCGGCCGAGTAGCCTCGACCGGCTTCCGACGATCCGTCCGGTTCGCCTAGGGGCCCGTTAATCCGGTACCCTGGTGAACCGGTGCGTCAGGTGGCGTGCCCTGTTGGCGCGCTTACTCGGTTCGTCGGTTTGAGACAGGCCGAATGACAGGCGCAGCATTCGGCGGTCGCCTCTGCGTGAGGTGGCTGATGTTCGAAAAACAACAGTGAGTCAGTAGAAGGGTTCCGCGGTGTACGCGATCGTTCGTTGCGGCGGCAGGCAGCAGAAGGTCTCCGTCGGTGACGTCCTCGAGGTGGACAAGGTCGCCGGCGAGGTCGGCTCTTCGGTTTCGCTGCCGACGGTGCTCGTCGTCAACGATGGCGACGTGACCACCGAGGCGGGCAAGTTCATGGTCAGCGCCGAGATTCTCGGCGAGACCAAGGGCCCGAAGATCCGCATTCTCAAGTACAAGAACAAGACCGGTTACAAGAAGCGCCAGGGGCACCGTCAGCGGTACACCCAGGTGAAGATCACCGGTATCGAGCAGGCCTGAACGGGAGTTTGAGAGATGGCACACAAGAAGGGCGCGTCGTCCACCCGGAACGGTCGTGACTCCAACGCCCAGCGTCTGGGCGTCAAGCGCTTCGGTGGTCAGCTGGTCAACGCGGGCGAGATCATCGTCCGTCAGCGTGGCACCCACTTCCACCCCGGCGACAACGTCGGCCGCGGTGGCGATGACACGCTGTTCGCGCTGGCCGCCGGTCACGTGCAGTTCGGTGTCAAGCGCGGCCGTCGGGCCGTGAGCATCGTTCCCGTCGCGGAGTAAGGTCTCCTCCTTCTCCGTCGACCTCGGGTTTGTTGCTTCAGGGGTGGATCGAACCGATCGGGTGTCGATCCACCCCTTGGCGTTTTCCGGGGTGTCTGGAGCGAACGGGGGGCGGGGCCGGTCGGCCTCGCTGTTGGAATGAGATGCCCCTGGTGGGGCGATGGAGGAAATGCCGGGATGCCGGACTTTGTGGACCAGGTGGTCCTGCACATCAGCGCCGGTGACGGGGGAAACGGGTGCGCCTCCATCCACCGGGAGAAGTTCAAGCCGCTCGGCGGCCCCGACGGGGGCAACGGCGGCCGGGGCGGCGACGTCGTCCTGGAGGTCGATCCCAACACGGCGACCCTGCTCGACTACCACCGTCGGCCGCACCGCAAGGCGGACAACGGCAAGCAGGGGCAGGGCTCCAACCGCGACGGCGCCAACGGGGAGGACGTGATCCTGCCCGTGCCCAACGGCACCGTGGTGAAGGACGCCGCGACGGGTGAGGTGCTGGTCGACCTCGTGGGGGCCGGCACGCGGTACGTGATCGCCCAGGGTGGGCACGGCGGGCTCGGCAACGCCGCGCTGGCCTCCACCAAGCGGAAGGCGCCCGGGTTCGCGCTGCTCGGCGAGCCGGGGGACGCGCTCGACGTCATGCTGGAGCTCAAGAGCGTCGCCGACGTGGCGCTGGTCGGGTTCCCGAGCGCGGGGAAGAGCTCGCTGATCGCGGCGCTGAGCGCGGCCAAGCCGAAGATCGCGGACTACCCGTTCACCACCTTGATCCCCAACCTGGGGGTGGTGACGGCCGGAGAGAACGTGTTCACCGTCGCCGACGTGCCCGGGCTGATTCCCGGCGCGTCGCAGGGGAAGGGGCTCGGGCACGAGTTCCTGCGGCACGTCGAGCGGTGCGACATGCTCGTGCACGTCATCGACTGCGCCACCATGGAGCCCGGGCGCGATCCGATCACGGACTACGAGGTGATCGAGGCGGAGCTGCAGGCGTACGGCAAGCTCGAGGACCGGCCGCGGCTGATCGTGCTGAACAAGGCCGACGTGCCCGACGCGCGGGAGCTGGCCGAGCTGGTCAAGCCGGAGTTCGAGGCCCGCGGGCTGAAGGTGTACACGATCTCGGCGGCCACGCACGACGGGCTGCGGGAGCTCACGTACGCGATGGGCGAGTGGGTCGCGGCGGCCCGGGCCAACAAGCCGGTCGAGGAGCCCACGCGGCTGGTCATCAGGCCCAAGCAGCTCGGGGACACCGGGTTCCGGGTGCGGCGGGTCAACGAGAACATGTTCCAGGTCACCGGCGAGAAGCCGGAGCGGTGGATCCGGCAGACGGACTTCACCAACGACGAGGCGGTCGGTTATCTGGCCGACCGGCTGGAGCGGCTGGGGGTCGAGGCGGAGCTGGCCAAGGCCGGTGCCGTGGCCGGGGCCGAGGTGGTCATCGGGCCGATGGAGGGTGGCTACGTCTTCGACTGGCAGCCCACGCTGAACGCCGAGTCGGTGCGGACCGGGCCTCGGGGGACCGACAACCGCCTGGGTTAGTAGCCCCGCCCTGGCCCCTGCCCCGCGCATACGCACGCGCCTCGCCGACAGTCGCCCGTGCCCGTCCATGGGCTGGGCGGCTCGGTGCCGGGTGGGGGAGGCGGCGCGTGGGGATGCCGGGGGCGGCGTGTGGGGGTGCCGGGTGGCGTCGGCTCGGTGGTGGCGTCGGCGAGTGCCGTGGGGCCTGTGTTGTGGGGGTGGGACGGGTCGGTGCAGTCGGTGTAGTCATTTGCCGGAAGCCCGAGCGGATAGGCTGCCAGACGTGCGGGAACAGATCAGCTCAGCGTCGAAGGTCGTTGTCAAGGTCGGCTCCTCCTCGCTCACCACCCCCCAGGGCATGATCGACGTCGATCGCGTCGATGCCCTTGTGGACGTGCTGGCGGCGCGGCGCCGTACCGGGACGCAGGTCGTCCTGGTCTCCTCCGGAGCGATCGCGGCGGGCCTCGGCCCGCTCGGGCTGAGCGCGCGACCGCGCGACCTGGCCACCCAGCAGGCCGCCGCCTCCGTCGGGCAGGGCGTGCTCGTGGCCCGCTACACCTCCTCCTTCGCCCGCTACTCCCTGCGCGTGGGCCAGGTGCTGCTGACCGCCGACGACATGATGCGGCGCGCGCACCACGCCAACGCCCAGCGCACGCTCGCGCGGCTGCTGGAGCTGGGCATCGTGCCCATCGTCAACGAGAACGACACCGTGGCCACCGACGAGATCCGCTTCGGCGACAACGACCGGCTGGCGGCGCTGGTGGCGCATCTGATCCACGCCGACGCGCTGGTGCTGCTGTCCGACGTGGACGCGCTCTACGACGGCCCGCCCAGCCGCACCGGCTCGCGGCGGCTGGCGGAGATCCGGGGTCCGGAGGACCTGGTCGGGGTCGAGCTGGGCAAGAACGGTGCGGCGGTCGGCACCGGCGGCATGGTGACCAAGGTGCAGGCGGCCAGGATCGCGACCGGAGCGGGCGTGCCCGTGGTGCTCACCGCGGCCGCTCACGCCGCCCAGGCGCTCGCCGGGGCCGACGTGGGTACCTACTTCCACCCCGGCGGCCGCCACCCCGGCACGCGCCTGCTGTGGCTCGCGCACGCCACCACTGGACGCGGCCGCCTCCACCTCGACCAGGGGGCCGTGGAGGCCATCGTGGGGCGCCGCAAGTCGCTGCTGCCGGCCGGGGTGACGGGGGTGGAGGGTGAGTTCGCGGCGGGCGATCCGGTGGACCTGTGCGGCCCTCAGGGCCTCGTGGTGGCCCGCGGGCTGGTGAACTTCGACGCCACCGAGATCCCGGGCCTGCTCGGGCGCTCCACGCGGGAGCTGGCGAGCACGCTCGGTCCGGAATATGAACGCGAGCTGATCCACCGCGACGACATCGTCATACTGGAAGCCCACAGCTGACATCCCGATGAGGAGCACGCGATGTCCGAAGAGTTCCTGAAGGTCGCCCGCGCGGCACGAGAGGCCGCCGCCGAGCTGGCCCCGCTGCCGCGGGCGCCCAAGGACCGGGCGTTGCGCGCGATCGCCGACGCCCTGGTCGCCCGCGCGGCGGAGATCGTCGAGGCCAACGCCCCGGACGTCGAGCGGGCCAGGCAGCAGGGCACGTCCGAGGCGATGATCGACCGGCTGCGGCTCGACGAGGCCCGGGTCGCCGCCATCGCCGAGGCCGTGCGCCAGGTGGCCGACCTGCCCGACCCGGTCGGCGAGGTCGTCCGGGGCGGCACGCTGCCCAACGGGCTCGAGCTGCGCCAGCTCAGGGTGCCGCTGGGCGTGATCGGCATCATCTACGAGGGCCGCCCCAATGTCACCGTCGACGCCGCCGCGCTCTGCCTCAAGAGCGGCAACGCGGTGCTGCTGCGGGGCTCGTCGAGCGCCTATTCCTCCAACACCGCCCTGGTGGGCATCATGCAGGACGCGCTGGAGGGCACCGAGGTGCCCGCCGGGGCCGTCCAGCTGGTGCCCGGGCAGACCCGCGACTCGGTCAAGGAGCTCATGCGGGCCCGCGGCCTGGTGGACGTGCTGATCCCGCGCGGCGGCGCGTCGCTGATCAACTCGGTGGTCGAGGAGTCCACGGTGCCGGTGATCGAGACCGGCGTGGGCAACTGCCACGTCTACGTGGACGCCGAGGCCGACGTCGACGTCGCGGTGCAGATCCTGGTGAACGCCAAGGCGCAGCGGCCGTCGGTGTGCAACGCCGCCGAGACGTTCCTCGTGCACGAGAAGGTGGCCGACGCGTTCGTGCCCAAGGCTCTGGAGGCGCTGCGTGAGGCGGGCGTGACCGTGCACGGCGACGAGCGGATCGCCGGCTACGGCACCGGCGTCGTGCCCGTCACCGAGGACGACTTCTACGCCGAATACCTCTCGCTCGACATCGCCGCCGCCGTCGTCGGCTCGCTGGAGGAGGCGGTGGCGCACATCAGGCGCTACGGCTCCGGCCACACCGACGCCATCGTCACCCGTTCCCAGGGGGCCGCGCGCAGGTTCGTCTCGCTCGTCGACTCGGCGGCCGTGGCGGTCAACGCGTCGACCAGGTTCACCGACGGGGGCGAGTTCGGGTTCGGCGCGGAGATCGGCATCTCCACGCAGAAGCTGCACGCACGCGGCCCGATGGGGCTGCCCGAGCTCACCTCGACCAAGTGGATCTATACGGGTGAGGGGCATATGCGCACGTCAGAGGGCACGGTGACGGCTTGTTGACCGGCGTGTCGGCCTGACCGGCGCGGGGTGCCGTGGATTGACTGGGGGACATGGAAATTGTCGTCGCCCTCGTCTTCTCGGCCGCGGTGCTGTTCGGCGCCGACCGGTTGCTGCTCTGGCTGGAGAGCCGCGGACACGTCAACTGGCGCAGGAAGGGACGCAAGCGGCTGTCGGAGGAGCCCACGGCCGGGCTCGACAGCATGCTCTCCGATCACACACGCCGATAAACCTTCGGCGTGCCTCAAGCGGCAACTCGCGTACCGGCGCTAGGGTTGTGTCCCTTATGGGCGCGCCGGGCGGGGAGGGACGGTGAGCAAGCTCGGCAAGGTCGGGCCGTACACCCTGGTCGAGCGGCTCGGCCGGGGCGGGATGGGTGAGGTCTACCTCGCCACCACCCGCCGTGGCGAGCATGTCGCCCTCAAGGTCCTGCATGACCTGGCCGAGGACGAGACCTCGCGAGTCAGGCTGGAGCGCGAGGTCCGCGCGCTGCGCAGGGTCGAGAGCCCGTACGTCGCCAAGGTGCTCGACGCCGACCTGAGCTGTGCCCGCCCCTACCTGGTCATGGAGCACATCGAGGGCGCCACGCTGCTCGACCGCGTCCGCCAGAGCGGCCCCCTGGACGTGTCGCAGCTCGTCGACATGGCCCAGGGCATCGCCGCCGCGCTCGCGATCATCCACGCGGCCGGGGTCGTGCACCGCGACCTCAAGCCGGGCAACATCATCATGGGCACCTCGGGGCCGGTGCTGATCGACTTCGGCATCGCCCAGGTGCTCGACGCGACCCGGCTCACCATGACGGGCACGTTCCTCGGCACGCCGGGCTACACGGCGCCGGAGATCTTCGCCGACGAGCAGGTGGACGCGCCCGCCGACGTGCACGCCTGGGCCGCCACGGTGGCGTTCGCGGCGACGGGGCGGCCGACGTTCGGGCGGGGCACGGCCGAGGCGCAGATGTACGCGGTGCTGAACGGGCAGGCCGATCTCAAGGGCGTGCCGGTGCAGCTGCTGCCGCTGGTGCGCGCGGCGCTCAACAGGGAGCCCGGCAAGCGGCCCACGGCGGCGCTGCTGGCCGATCGGCTGTCCAGGCTGGCCCGGGCCACCAGCGCGGCCGATGCCGAGCCTCCTGCAGCCGACGCGCCGGAGGAGGGCGGCCCGCCCGCCGGCCGGGGCACGGCCGTGCGGAGCCGTCCCTCGGAGGAGGCCGCCGCGGCCCCCCGTGGCGAGGCCAAGGCCCGTAGCCGGCCCAACGTGGTGCCGGCCGAGGGCAAGGTGCCGCCCCCGCGCGGGCGTACCGGGAGCCGGCCCGTGCCCGAGGCGAAGGGCGCGGCGGTGGCGCGCAGCCGGGCCGAGGGGAAGGTGCCGGCGCCGCGGACCCGTACGGGTGCGGACGGGAAGTCCACGGGGGCGCGGGCCAAGGTGACCGCGCCCCGGCAACGGACGGCGGCGGCCGTCAGGAGCAGGGCGGCGACGAAGCCGCAGACCGGGCGGAGGACCGGGCTCCGGGCGGAGTCGGCCACCACCCTGCCCGCGGGCAACGGCGCGCTGCTGCTGCTGGCGGTGCTGGCCGTGCCGTGCGTGGTGGCGTCGGTGATCCAGCCGATCGCCTCGATCGCGATCACGGCCGCGTTCGTGGTGCTGACCAGGACGTTGTGGATGGGCCACTGGATGGTCAGGAACCGCAGCTCACGGCGTACGCGGGTGGCGCTGCGGGTGCTGCTCTTCCCGGTCGCGCTGGCCGGGGCCGCCGTGACCGCCGCCGTGTGGCCGGGCGTGCCCGTCGCGGTGGCGTCGGGGGGAGCGCTCTGGGCCACCGGGGGTGGCCGGATCGACTCCGACTGGTGGCAGCAGGCCGCGCCTGTGACGGTGGCGGGCGTGGTGTTCGGGATGTTGTGCGGTGGGATCACCGGGCGCGAGATCGAGCGGATCGGGCAGCGACTGCCCGACCTGCGCAGGGAAGGGCTGCGCGCACTGGCCGTGCTGGGCGGGTTCGTCGCCCTGTGCGCGGCCGCCGTACGCGCTATCGCACTTCTGCTCTGACCCGTGATGGGTCAGTTCGCGTACGCCTGGGGCCCGCCGTTCCGCCACGGCGGGCCGACGCGGCTGAACAAGCAGGTCGGCCGCGTGGTGGCGGAACGGCTAGCCCTGTCCACCGTCGCGGCGGGAGAAGCGGTTGAAGATGCGCTCGCCCGCGTTGACCGCGCCCTCGGCCACGTCACGCAGGACGCCGATGAAAGGGTCCTGCGACTGCTGCCAGGACGCGCGGTAGGACTCGGCCGCGGCCTTGATCTCGTCGGTCACTCTCGCGTTGGGGTCGTCTTCCCTGCGGGGGTAGTCCCCGCCGATGATCCGCTCGTATTCGCCGCTGCGCTGCCACTTGTCCAGCTCCGCCACACGCACCACCGCGAACGGGTGGGTGGTGCCGAGCAGGTTGAGGACCTTGAGGAAGCCGTCGCGAAGGTCGCCCGCGGTGTCGTATTCCTGGTACTGCTCCAGGAACGCCTCGATGTTCATCTCGTGGGTGTAGTCGCCGCCGGCCAGCTTCATCAGCGCCCGCTTGGCCGCCTCGGGGTCCTGCCCGACGAGCAGGCCGCCGCGGTCGGAGGACAGCTCGGACTTGCGGTACCACTCCTCCAGGCCGGCGACGATCGCGCGCAGGCCGATGTAGCCGAGCGGGATCCAGGCGACGCGGGTGGCGAGGCGGGTGAGGATGTCGAGCATCGTCCGGTAGACCGCGTGTCCCGACAGGATGTGCGCGGTCTCGTGGCCGATGACGAAGCGCTGCTCCTCCTCGTTCATGAGGTTGAGCAGGCCGGTGGTCACGACGATGAACGGGTCGTCGAAGCCGATGGCCTTGGCCTGGACCTGCGGGTCCTGCTGGATGTAGATCTCGGGGATCCGGTGCAGGTCGAGGGTGTAGGCGGCGTCGCGGCCCATGTCGTAGACGGAGCGGAACTGGGTCTCGCTCACGCGCACGGCCGACGCCAGGTACATCAGGCGCAGCCGGCGCTCGCTGATGAGGCCGGACATCTGCTTCAGAACGGTGTCGAACCCACTCAACTTGCGCAGAGCGACCAGGGCGGACCGGTCTGCGGGGTGTTCGTAGGCTCGGGACGAGATGCCGGGCAGTTGGACGCGGTTGCGGTCCGGGGTGGTCGTCATGCCCGGCATGCTACGTCCGCAACGGAAGTGATGCGCGGCCATCACGAAGGGGGGTCCCATCATGTTGTGGTAGAGCGCCCGCGTAAGGTCCGTTTCATGATGAACGCGCCTGGTGTGCAAGGGATGCGGCGAGTGGGGGTGATGGGTGGGACGTTCGATCCCATCCACCACGGGCACCTTGTCGCGGCCAGCGAGGTGGCTCACCACTTCCAGCTGGACGAGGTCGTCTTCGTGCCGACCGGACGGCCGTACCAGAAGTCGGAGCGCGAGGTGTCGGCGCCCGAGGACCGCTATCTGATGACCGTCATCGCGACCGCGTCGAATCCCCGGTTCTCCGTCAGCCGGGTGGACGTCGATCGTCCGGGGCCGACGTTCACGATCGATACTTTGCGCGATATTGCGGAAATTTACGGTCCGCAGGTTGAGCTGTACTTCATCACCGGCGCCGACGCGCTCGGCGCCATACTCGACTGGCAGGAAGCCGACGAGCTGTTCGAGCTGGCGCATTTCGTCGGTTGTACGCGTCCCGGGCACACGCTGCACGACCCTGGCCTGCCGGAAGGCCGGGTGACGCTGCTGGAGATCCCCGCGCTGGCCATTTCCTCGTCCGAGTGCCGTCAGCGGGTGGCCAAGGGGGAGCCGATTTGGTATCTGGTGCCCGACGGAATCGTCCAGTACATCAACAAGCGGCGCTTGTATCACGCGGCCGGCTGAAGCGGTCGCGCAGGAGAAGTCGCGGCGTAGGTGAGGGGTTTCGGGCTGGAAGGGTACCCTCAACATAAGGGCATGCTGCCGACACAGGAGGACAGACCCGCATCGTGACCGCATCTGACAGATCCGTCCAGCTCGTGCGCATCGCCGCGGAGGCCGCGGCCGACAAGCTGGCCGATGACATCCTCGCCTACGACGTGAGCGAACAGCTCGTCATCACCGACGCCTTCCTGCTCTGCTCCGCCACCAACGACCGCCAGGTACGCGCCATCGTCGACGAGATCGAGGAGCGGCTGCGCACCGAGGCCGACGCCAAGCCCGTGCGCCGCGAGGGAGAGCGCGAGGGCCGCTGGGTGCTGCTCGACTACATCGACATCGTCGTGCACGTCCAGCACGAGGAAGACCGTACTTTCTACGCGCTGGAGCGCCTGTGGAAGGACTGCCCGGCCATCTCGCTGCCGGAGAGCGTGATGCAGGCCAACCTGCAGCGGGCGCGCGCGTGAGCGAGCGGAGCGGACGAACCATCAGCCACATCAGCGAGATTCACGCCGATCCCGGGCGGCCCGGCGAGGGATCCGCATGAGCAGGCGCATCGTGTGCCTGCGTCACGGGCAGACCTTGTGGAACGTCGAGCAGCGCTTCCAGGGGCATTCCGACATCCCCCTCGACGAGACCGGCGTCGCGCAGGCGGCGCGGGCCGCGTCGCTGCTCGCCTCGTTGCGGCCCACCCTGATCGTCTCCTCCGACCTGCAGCGGGCCAATGACACCGCGCTGGCGCTGGGACGGATCGCCGGGCTCGACGTGGCGGTCGACAAGGACTTCCGCGAACGCGGCGGCGGGCAGTGGGAAGGGCTCACGCGCGAGGAGATCGCCGCGCGCTGGCCCGAGGAATACGCCGCCTGGGAGGCTCCCGACGGCGAACCCGTCACCGACGTGGCCGTGCGGGTGGCGGCCGCCATGCGCCGGTGGGCGTCCCGGATCGACGACGACGGCCTGCTGGTCGTGGCCTCGCACGGCGCGGCGCTGCGGCTCGGGATCTGCGAGCTGCTCGGGCTGCCCGAGCAGTTGTGGCCGGCGCTGGGCGGGCTGGGCAACTGCTCCTGGTCCGTGCTGCAGGAAGGGCGCAAGGGGTGGCGGTTGCTGGAGCACAACGCCGGCACCTTGCCCGAGCCGGTGCACAGCGACGACAAGCCCGAGGCCGAGGCATAAGCAGGTCGTACGGCTCGGGGGCCGTACGGCTGACCTACGGCGTTTCATACAGCACCCTCATAGAGCGCCTTCATACAGTGCCCTCATACAGGGAGCGATTTCGGACGAATCAGTCGGCGACAGACACCGGGGCGGCCTGGGACGGCAGGCCGCTGTCATCGGGGAAGGTTCGTCGATGGAGATTCGGTCACTTCGGTATGCGGTCACGCTCGCGGAGGAGTTGCACTTCGGCCGCGCCGCGCAGCGGCATTTCATCGCGGCGCAGCCGTTCGGGCGGCACATCCAGCGGCTGGAGCGGGAGGTCGGGCGGCGGCTGTTCGAGCGTACGAGCCGGAGGGTCGTGCTGACCCCCGCGGGGGAGCGACTGATCGCGGAGGCCCGCCGCGTGCTGGCGGCGGTGGACGCGCTGGCCGAGGTCGCCCGTTCGGACCCGCTGCGGGATCCTGGGCCGGCGGGCCCGCTGCGCGATCGTGGGGCGGCGGACCCGCTGCGGGATCTTGCGCCGGGGGACCCGCTGCGGGACGCCGAGCGGGGGCCTGACGTTGCGGCAGGGCGCGTGGTTGCGGGGGGATCGTAACCTTTCCTGCTGATGATCCCCGTGCGGGGCCCGTGGTGAAGTCGTGCGCATGGGACATCAGCGCATCACCAACACGAGGCTCGAGGCGGCGGCTCTCCATGAGATCGTTCCCGGGGTGCACGCGTGGGTGCAGCCCGACGGCACGTGGTGGGTCAACAACGCGGGCGCGGTGACCGGGGACGACGGCACGATCGTCATCGACACCTGCGCCACCGAGGAGCGTACGCGGAGATTCCTGCGCGCCCTCGCCGCGGCCACCGGCGACGACCCCATCAGGGCGGCGGTGAACACGCACCAGCACGGCGACCACACCTACGGCAACAGCCTGCTGCCCGCGCAGGCCGTGATCGTCGGTCACGAGAGCGTGCGGGACGCGGTGCTGACGGACTTCGTCATCGACGGATGCCCGCCGTTCTGGTCGCCGGTGCCCGACTGGGGCGCGGTGACGCGGCGGCCGCCGTCGCTCGTGTTCCGCTCGGAGCTGACGCTGTACAGCGGCGGGCGGCGGATCGACGTGCTCCATCCAGGACATCCCGCGCACACCGGCGGCGACGTGGTCGTCTGGCTGCCGGAGGAGCGCGTGCTGTTCACCGGCGACCTGCTCTTCCACGGGCTCACGCCCCTGGTGCTGATGGGGTCGCTCGACGGGGCGCTGCGGTCGCTGGACTGGCTGGCGGGCTTCGGCGCCGACCACGTCGTCCCCGGGCACGGCCCGCTGGCGGACGGGGACGCGCTGCCGGGCATCCTGGCCGACCACGAGCGCTACTACCGGTTCGTGGCGGACACCGCGCGGGACGGGCACGAGCGGGGGCTGAGCCCCCTGGACGCGGCCCGGCGCGCCGACCTGCGGGATTTCGAGGGGTGGGCCGACGCGGAACGGATCGTGCTCAACCTCCACCGGGCGTATGCCGACGCGGCGGGCGGCGAGGTGGACCTCCTGACCGCGTTCGGCGACGCCGTGGAGTGGAACCGCGGCCCCTTTCCCACGGCCGTCTGAGGAGGCTTCGATGAGGTTCGTCACGTATGCGGGGCGCGAGGGCGACCGCGCCGGGCTGCTGGTCTCCGAGGAGGTGTACGCCCTGCCGCCGGGGGTGCGGCTGGTCGACCTGCTCGGCGACCTGCCCGCCGCCGGTACGGCCGCGCTGCGCGATCCCGCGGAGGTGGTGCCGCTCGAATCCGTACGGTTGCGGGCGCCCGTCCCCGAGCCGCCGACCGTGCGCGACTTCATGACGTTCGAGCAGCACGTCGAGGGCGTGGCCAAGCTGATGGGGGCGACCGTGCCCGAGCAGTGGTACGCGGCGCCGGCCTTCTACTTCACCAACCCCTACGCCGTGATCGGGCCGCACGACGACGTGCCGCTGCCGCCGGGGTGCGGCGTGTTCGACTTCGAGCTGGAGGTGGCCGCGGTGATCGGGCGCGGCGGGCGGAACCTGGGCGTCGAGGAGGCCGCCGGGCACATCGCCGGGTACGTGCTCATGAACGACTGGTCGGCGCGGGATCTCCAGCTCGCCGAGATGGAGGTGCTGCTGGGGCCGGTGAAGGGCAAGGACACCGCCACGACGCTCGGGCCCGTGCTGGTCACGCCGGACGAGCTGGAGCCGTACCGGTCAGGCAACGCGTACGACCTGTCGATGACCGCGGCCGTCAACGGGCTCACCGTGGGCGGGGACCGGTGGAGCAACATGTCGTTCTCATATGCGCAGATGATCGCGTACGCGTCCCGGGGGACCGAGGTGCGGCCCGGGGACGTGCTCGGGTCGGGCACATGCGGCGGTGGGTGCCTGGCCGAGCTGTGGGGGCGGCTGGGGTTGGAGGCGCACGCGCCGCTGGCGCCCGGCGACACGGTGACGATCAGCGTCGACCTGCTGGGCGTGCAGCGGTGCCGGATCGTGGAGGGCGCCGAGCCGGTCGGGGACTCCCTGGAGGCGCGTCGTAGTCCTTGAGGGTGATGGCGGCGGCGGCCCGGTCGGTCATGCGTTTGATGAGGCTCTTGCCCGGCATGTACGGCAGCAGGCGCATCATCTGGTTGCGGCGCCAGATCTGCGACTTCTTCTGCGGAACCAGGTATTTGTCGGCTCCCTGCGCTTGGCGGTGACAGACCTCGACATATGGCCTTATGTGGTTCTCGTACTGGGTGAAGGCGGTCTCGTGGTCGCCGGCCTCGGCCAGCTCGCCGGCCAGGACGTACGCGGCGATCAGCGCCAGGCCGGTGCCCATACCGCCCGGGCCCGGGGCGTAGCCCGCGTCGCCCAGGAGGGCCAGCCTGCCGGAGGAGTAGCGGGGCAGGACGACCTGGGCGGCGGGGGCGAAGTAGAAGTCGTCGGCCCGGCGCATCTGGTCGAGCAGGTGCGGGATCTCCCAGTCCAGGCCGGCGAAGGCGCTCTCGACCAGGATCCGCTGCGCGTGGCGGTCGCGGTGATCGTAGGTGAGCGGGGGCGCGGCGAAGTCGAGCGCGGCCCTGGTGCGGCCGCCGGTGCTCATGATGGTGGCGCATCTGCCCGGGGCGCTGTACATCAGGCCCTCGTGGTCGAGGTCGTAGGTGCCGGGGACGGAGAAGATCGCGCCGTACATGCCCAGGTGGCGGAGCTGCGCCTCGCCGAAGGCCAGCTCCCGCACCTGGGAGCGGAGGCCGTCCGCGCCCACGACCAGGTCGAATGTCCTGGGCGCCGCTCGTTCGAACGTGACGTGCACGCCCGCCGGGGTCTCGGTCAGCGAGGTGATGGAGTCGTCGTAGACGTACTCGGCGTCCGTGGCGTCGTGGAGGATGCGGCTCAGGGTGCCGCGCAGGATCTCCACCTCACCGCTGAACGCCTCCGACGGGAGGCTCGACAGGCGCCTGCCGCGGGCATCGACGATCTTGATGTCGCCCATGCGGGTCTGGGCCCGGCGTACCGCGTCGAGGATGCCCATGCGGGCGAGCACGTCGAGTTGCGGGGCGCCGCGGAAGTCGACGGCCTGGCCGCCCGGGCGGATCGCGGGGGCGCGTTCGACGATGGTGGGGTGGTTGCCGTGGCGTTCGAGCCAGTGGGCGAGGGCGGGGCCCGCTATGCCGCCGCCGGAGATCAGGATGGTGAGGTCGCGCATTTCTGGTGCCCTCTCGTTTACGGTGTACGCGCACTCTAGGATGGGGTGGTTTACCAGGCAATATTGCTACCTGGTGCACTAGTGCGGTGGCATGCGGTCTCGCGGGCGGGCGGGGCCGGTGCACTAGAGCGCCTTCGGGAAGGGGCGGTTGGGTGGATCGAGCGGACGCGCCGTACCTCCGGATCGTCGAGGAGCTCAGGCGCCGCGTCGCGGCGGGGGAGCTGGCGGCGGGCGACCGGCTGCCCTCCACGCGGCAGATCGTCAGGGAGTTCGGGGTGGCGATGGCCACGGCCAGCAAAGTACTGAGCCGGTTGCAGGAGGAGGGGGTGGCGCGGGCCGTACCGGGGGTGGGCACCGTGGTGGCCGGGCGCGAGGCGCCCGCGCAGGACCTGACCAGGCAGCGCATCGTGCGGGCGGCCATCGGAATCGCCGACGGGGAGGGGCTGGCCGCCGTCTCCATGCGCCGCATCGCCACCGAGCTGGGCGCCTCGGCCATGTCCCTGTACCGGTACGTGGCGGGCAAGGACGAGCTCGTGCACCTGATGGCCGACACCGTGTACGGGGATGACCCGCCGTCCGACCGGATCCCCCGCGGCTGGCGGGAGCAGCTCGAACTGGCCATGCGGCAGCAGTGGCGCATCCACCGGCGCCATCCGTGGCTGGCGCAGGCCATCTCGCTGACCCGGCCGGAGTTCGTCCGCAACGGCATGGCGCACACGGAGCGGCTGCTGCGGGCGGTGGACGGGCTCGGCCTGGACGCGAACACGATGCTGCACGCCGCGCTGTCCCTCGTGAACCTGGTCCGCGGCACGGCCGTGAGCCTGGAGGCCGAGGAACAGGCGCGGACGGAGACCGGAGTCACGGACGACGAGTGGATGCAGGCGCGGGAGGCGGAACTGCGCGAGCTGTTCACCTCCGGTGCCTTTCCCACCCTCGCCAAGGTGGTGGCGGGGCCCGGGCTGGACATGGACCTGGACTCGATCTTCGAGTTCGCACTGCGCCGGCACCTCGACGGGCTGGCCGTGCTGGTGGCGGCGGCCAGGGTTCGGGAAAGGCGGCGCGATTAGGCGAATGAGGGCGGATGGCTATATGCTCTCGGAGCGCCGCAACGGGTGGACCCGAAGCGGTGACCAGGGGCTATGGCGCAGTTGGTAGCGCGCCTCCATGGCATGGAGGAGGTCTGGGGTTCGAATCCCCATAGCTCCACCCCTTGTGGTTGTCGGCAGGCTTGGGCCTGCTCCCCCTTCCTTTCCGTGGACGTTGATGGGGCGAAGGGCTGGACGTCGCTCCGGCAGCGCGTGATCTTCGGCGCCGGGGCCCCAGCGGTCGGATCGGGTGGCTGTACACCGCGTTGTCGACGCACGCGGACGTCCCAAGTGCTGCGGGTGCGCGGTCGAGTCATCAGGCGGGCTGGGTGACTGCTCGTTCCGGCCGGGTTTCGTCGTGCGGGGGGTTGTCTGCTCCGGGCCGGTCGTTTCGTGGAGGTTCCGGCTGGTGGGTGGCTGGTCTGTGGGGCGGCTGCCCTGTGAGGCGGCTGGCCTATGCGGTGTTGGCTGTCCCGTGGAGTTGCTGGTCTCGGGGTGCGCTGCTCGGGCCGGTTGCGGCAACCGGGAGCTGATGCCCAAGGGAAGACGGTTCCCCCCCCGACCTCCGACCCCCGATCCCCGACCTTCGATCCCCGGTCCTCCGGATGCCCGGTTGTCGCGTGCCGGCCCGGCGGTGGGTGGTCCGCCGGGTCCGGCTTTCGAGTGGCCTTTCAGGTCCGGTGGTCTGTTCGGGCCGAGGGGTGGTCGGTTGGCGCGGGTGGGCGGGTGCTTATCGGGTCTACGAGAAGACGGCTGACTTGAGGAGGAGGCGGCTGGAGGCGCGGCCGCCGGGGCGCAGGGAGTAGTAGTCGCCGGTGCAGTCGATGCCCGTGAAGACCGTGACCGTGGAGTCCGTGGCGTTCGATGGGGTGTGGGCGCTGTCTTCCGTGTCGCGGACCTCCGGGAGGTTGATGCAGACTCCGCTCCTCGGGTGGGTCAACTCGCCCGTGCCCAGGCCGCCGTATTCGGTGGGGAAGCGGTAGCTGAAGGTGCCGGTGGCGGCCTGGGCGGGGGCGCAGGGAGACAGTGCCAGTGCCAGGCAGGAGGCGGCCACGGTGATGGTGCGAGCGAGCATGGGCGGTGTACGTCCCTTCGGTTGTGGTTGACACTTCGATCGCCTCCAATCTTATGGCTACTCTGTGTAGTTGATCGGTGACAGATTTGTGGTCGGTCAGCGCCCCTTTTCGTAGATGACCAGGCCTTGGGAGAGGTGGAGGGGGACCATGACGAGCTCGACCACCAGGGCCTTCCAGGCGTAGTAGAGGTTGACGGCCTTGTTCAGGTAGACGAAGGGCAGATTGAACAGGACCTGGCCGATGGGGAGGCGGCGGCGTCTGGCCGCGTAGAGGAGGGCGGGGACGGTCAGGAGGAGCTCGCCGCCCGCCCACCACGCCATCGTGCGGGCCACCGGCTCGTGCAGGGCGAGCGTCAGCACCAGCGGGGTCGCCCACCACAGCGGGGCCAGGAGGATCTCCAGGAGGGCCACGATGATCCAGGTGGCCAGCATGGGCTTGCGGGTGACCAGGCGGGGGAGGTGGAGCCGGACATTCTGCATGAAGCCCGCCATCCAGCGCCACACCTGCTTGCGGAGGTAGGTGAGGCTCTCCGGGTCGGCGGCCCAGGCCATGGCGTCGGCGACGTAGACCGCCCGGTGGCCGGCGAGCTGCTGGCTCCAGGTGAAGTCCATGTCCTCGACGATGGTGCGCTCCGGGAAGCCGCCGAACTCGGTCAGGGTCGTACGTCTGAACACCGAGCAGCAGCCCGAGCAGACCATGGGGCTGTTCGCCAGTTGCTGGATCGGGCGGTGCCAGTGGAAGCCGAAGAGGTATTCGGTGGATCTGCCGCGCTCCCATGGTGTGCGGGCGAACCTCGTCTGCACGTTTCCGGCCGCCACGTTCACTTCAGGGTCGGAGAAGGCGGGCTTGATGCGCTCGATGTAGTCGGGGGCCAGGACCGTGTCGGCGTCCACGGCCAGGACCAGGTCCGTGTCGCAGTGGGGGAGGGCGTGATTCTGGGCCTTGGCCTTGCTGCCCAGGTTGCGGGGTGGGCGCAGGACGGTGACGCCGTAGGAGGCCGCCACCTCGCCGGTGCGGTCGGTCGAGGCGTCGTCCACCACGATGACCTTCTCCGGTGGGACCGACTGGGCCTGGATGGAACGGAGGGTGGCGGGGAGGCCGAGCTCCTCGTTGTGGGCGGGGATGATGACCGTGACAGTCAGGGTGGTAGGGGTCGGGCTCACCTGTGTCGCCTCCGCTTCAGTTTGAGCGCGACCAGGGTGATCAGCCCTACGGTGGCGTAGACGATCAGGCTGAAACCGAGTGTGGGCGGGCCTCCGGGCATCCTCTGGCTCCCTTGGTGATGCTGATGGTGGTGGTGGGTGGCGCGGGTATGAGGATGCTCCGCGTGGGGTGGGTACCGGAGGCCCGAATCGGGTTCTGTGGAGGGGGAGCCGGGTGTCTGGGTTGTCCTGTGGACGGAGGGTTGATGGTGGGGCCCGAGGGTGTGCGGCCCCTGCCCCTAGCCCCTGCCGGTGTTGTCTCGGGGCGTAGGCGCGGCGGTGATTCGCAACGAACCGTAGCTGATGGTCCCCCTTTCGGTCATGACGGGAGAGCGCCCAGAATCATCCGAAAGGGCTTGTTCCCAACGGGTGTTCAAATCGAGAAAGGCCGGGCTGCGGTGCGGCCCGGCCTTCGATGGAGACGGTGTGTCAGTGCTGGATCACCTGGCGGTGTGCCGTCCGGCTGGCGGGCACCGCGGTCGGCTGAGGACCACCGTGAACTCGGAGGGCTCGTGCGATGCAGTCTCATTCAGGGTCGCGTCGCCGAGTGTGGGCGGACTTCCCAGGCCGGCCGTTGGAGCTGATCGTTGTACACGATGATGTCGGCGTGGTCGGTTGGGCGGGCTGTGGCGAAGTAGAGCTGTTGGGAGGGGATATAGCGGTGGCGCCAGGACCGTTCGATTTCGGCGGTGTCGGCGGCGGCTCCGGCCAGCGCCGTACCTCGGTCCCGGGCGCGATCTACCGTCTGCTCGAAGGGGACGGACACGAAGATGCGCAGGTCCCACCGGGCGATGAGTTCTGGGCGCAGGAGGAAGACGCCGTCGAAGAGCAGGACGGCGTCTATGGGCGCGGTCGTGGCCGGCGGGGACGATGGGGTGTCGGTGTCCCTGTCGTAGACCGCGTGTTGGAACCTTCGGTCTCCGCCCGGGCCCAGCGGATCGAGCAGGACCCGGCACAGCGCGGCGTGGTCGTGGGCGTCGAAGTAGCAGCCTTCGGCCGAGTACTGGCCGCGTCGGTAGCGCTGCGCACGGGGGAAGAGGAAGTCGTCGATGGTCGCGCGGATGACGTCGCGGTTCTGCGCGCGCAGGACGACGGCGAGCTCGTCGGCCAGCGTGGTCTTGCCGGCGGCGGGCGGCCCGTCGACGGCGACCCGCAGCGGGTGCGCGGTCGTGACGGACCTGATCGCCTCGGCCAGCCGACCGATGAGCTCGCCGCGGGTGCCTTGATCCATTTCTGCCTCTCTCACGGTGTCTCTGTACGCACTGACTCCTTGCCGCCCACACGGACGCCTGCCAGATCCAGGACCGAGCCGTCGAACACTCGCAATCGCCGCCACACACAGCCGCGACGACGCCGACCTGGCAGCCTGAGCCCGATAGCTCAGCAGGGCTCCGACAGAAAGTCGGTGACCGCGGCGGCGAACTGCTCTGGAGCATCGTGATGCACGACGTGACCGGCCGCCAGCTCGACCAGGCGGGCCCGCCGACCGCGGGCGACCATGGTCCGGGCGTGACCGGCCGACAACTCGTCGCTCCGTGTTCCGTGGACCAGCAGGGTGGGGCAGGACACCGCTGTCCAGTCGTCCCAGTGATCGCCGTTGAGCGCCTTCTGAGACGTCACGGTGTCATCGATGCCGAAGGAGAACCCCCAGCCCGACCTCTTCTGCCGGAACGAGCACTCCAGATAAGGCGCCGTCGCGCCCAGAGCCGCGACCAGATCCTCTCGAGACGGCGCGGGAAGGGGAAGGCGCGTGGTGAACGACCAGTCGCAGTCGACGACCGCGCCGATGTCCTCCACGAGCAACCTGCTGACCTTGTCGGGGTGCCGGGCGGCGAACTGGTAGGCGTTCACCCCGCCCAGTGAGTGACCCAGCACCGGCACCGGACCGACTCCAAGATGCCGGTGGAAGGCGACGACATCGGCTATGTAGTCGTCCCGCTCGTAACTGGTGGCACGGTCGGATTCTCCGTGACCGCGCTGATCGAGCGCGATCACCCGCCACCGCGGCGCCAGCGCTTCTGCAAGCGACGCGAACGCTGACGCCTCGTTGTAGTGCCCGTGCAGGGCCAGAAGCGGCCTTCCCGGACCACCGAAGTCCAGATACGACAGCTTCCGCCCACCCACCATGAAGAACTCACGCATGAGGCGAATCGTAGGAGGCAGCGCCGACAACCCACGGCTGAACAACAACGGTCCATGGACAGCCCGTCCGCCTCAGAGAAGGGCCCAACTGCTGAGGGTGATCTTCCGCACAGTCATCGGGCGGGTGCGGCGGCGTCCGTCAGCTCCCGCCACCACTGTTCCCGATGGGTGGAGCGCAGCAGGCGGTTGTGCAGGCGGTGCAGGACCTTGGCGTTGTGCGTGTTCACCACCAGCTCCTCGGCCCCAGCCAGGTGGCGCAGCGGGCGGCCGTGGCAGGTGGAGCAGCCGCACGTGCCCTCCCCGAGCCGCTCGACCGGCACGAACTCCAGCGACTCCGGCACGAACGCGCTGCGCGCCCCGCCCCGCCGCCAGCCGCCGCGCATCTCGTGCGGCTCCGGATACAGGTGCCGCAGCACCTCGCGCACCCCGACCGCGGCCCAGCCCGCCCCGTACGCGAGTGCCGCCAGCGCCTCGACCCCGGCCGAGAGCAGGGGCAGCGGCACCGGCCGGTACGGCGGCCCGTCCTCGACCACCAGCGCCACCGGCGCCCCGTAGTCGTTGACCGTGCGCAGCAGCGTCCGCCGGTCCTCGATGACCCACCGCGCGTGCACGGGCAGCACCGCGATCGTGTTCTCCCACTGGATGGCCTGTTCGAGGATGGTGTGCAGGGCTTCGTGGTCCCCTTCACCGACATATCCGGAATCGGTGAGCGGGGCCGTCGCTCCCGCCTCCACCTGGTCCGCGATCCAGTCGGGCGAGAGCCGTGCCGTGCCCCGCACCCGGGCCGACCCGGCGTAACGGCGGCGGTCGGCCAGCAGGGGGCCGTCGTAGCCGTGCCGGCGCACCATGCGGACCGCGTCGTGCGCGGCCTGGCCGGTGAAGACCAGGCCGGAGCCGGGGTGCCCGGCCAGCGCCGCCGCGTCGTAGACGTCCCTGGCGCTGACCTGGACCAGCAGGCGCTCGTGGAGGTCCATGGCGCGCGCTCTCTGGGGCAGGGGTGTCCTCTACCCGAACTATCCCCACAAACACGGCAGGGAACGCCGCCGGCTCAGGAGGTGCGGTGGCGCGGTGGCGCGGAGCCGGCTCGTACGTCGGCTCAGGAGGCGCGGTGGCGCGGGGCCAACCCGTACGTCGGCTCAGGAGGTGCGGTAGCGCCGGGCCAGCTCGGACGTCGTCGCGGCCAGCCGATGGCGCAGCTCGCCCGGGGAGAGCACCTCGGCGTCCGTGCCCAGCCTGAGGAACTCGCCCACCGCGTGCTCGATCGACTCGATCGGCACCGTGACCCGCGTCCACCCGTCGTCGTCCGGCGGCTGGGCGCTCTCCCTGGCCGCCGCCACCACCCCGGGGGTCATGAGGTCGGCCAGGCGCTGCAGCCCGCGCGGCGACAGCCGCACCACGGCCTCGCCCCACCGCAGCCTGGCCTCGAACTCGGCCAGGTAGCCCTGCCAGTAGGCCGCCAGGTCGAAACCCTCCGGCCGGGTGAACCCCTCGGGCAGCGGGTGCAGGTCGAGGATCTGCGAGACGCGGTAGGTGCGTACGTCATCCGACCGCGCCACCAGATACCACCGCCCGGCCTTGACCACCAGCCCGTACGGCTCCAGCCGCCGCTCCACCTCCTGCGGCGCCTTCCACCGCCGGTATCTGACCTGGATGCGCCGCTCGTTCCAGACCGCGTCGGCCACGGCGGGCAGGTAGGTCGCCGGCTCCCGGTCGCGGTACCAGGTGGGCGCGTCGAGGTGGAAGCGCTCCTGGATGCGCCCGGCACGGTCGCGCAGCTCGACCGGCAGCGCGGCCATGAGCTTGAGCTGCGCGGCCGTCACCACCGCGCCCAGCCCCAGCTCGGCGGCCGGCCCCGGCAGGCCCGCCAGGAACAGGGACTCGGCCTCGTCCGTGGTGAGCCCGGTGAGGCGGGTGCGGTAGCCGTCGAGGAGCTGGTAGCCACCCTTGGGACCGGCGTCGCCGTAGAGCGGGATGCCGGCGGAGTGGAGGGACTCGACGTCGCGGTAGATGGTGCGTACGGACACCTCCAGCCGCCCGGCCAGCTCCTGCGCGGTCATCCGGCCACGCGTCTGCAGCAGCAGGAGGATGGAGACCAGGCGAGAGGCGCGCATATCACTGACACTACCTGTCAGTGACCCGGGCGTACGTTGTCCCACATGAACGACTTCGACTTTCTCGCCGGCCACTGGAACGTCACCAACCGCCGGCTCGTGAAGCCCCTGTCCGGCAGCGACGAATGGGACGAGTTCCCCGGTTACTCGGTCGCCACCCGGCACTTCGGCGGCGCGGCCAGCTTCGACGAGATCGAGTGCCCGACGAAGGGCTTCAGCGGTCTGACCGTCCGCGTGTACAACCCGCAGACCCGGCAGTGGTCCATCTACTGGGCCAGCAGCGCCAGCGGCGTGCTCGACACCTCGCCCATGGTGGGCGCGTTCGAGGGTGACCGGGGCGAGTTCTATGGCCAGGAGACTTACGAGGGCAGGCCGGTGCGCTGCCGGTTCGTCTGGACGGTCATCGGCGACGGCGCCGCCCGCTGGGAGCAGGCGTTCTCGGAGGACGACGGGCGCACGTGGGAGACGAACTGGACGATGGACTTCACGCGAGCCTGACGGTCCCCGCCGGGGCCGCCCGCGGGCCGGTCTCGGCGTTGCCGCGTACCCAGAGGACCGCGGCCACGGCCACGGCCGCGATCAGCAGCACGAGCCCGCTGGCCACGATCACCCACCACCAGGCCGACCGCGGCGGCTTGGCCTCGTAGAGGGGCACGTCGGGCAGCATGTCCGGCGTGTAGGGGAGCCGCTGCGTGTACGGCGCCTCCGGCGGTCCCTGGTCGGGTGGCTGCGGGGGCGGCGGGGTGGGGTGGGGGTAGCGGTGCCTGATCGTCTGGTTGGGATCGGGTTCCCGCCGGTCCGGCTGCTCTGGAGTCATGATTCCCTCAGGCACGCTGCGGAGTGTCTGTTAAGCCAACATTGTCACACTTCCGCCTGCTGCCCCGTCCAGGTGGCATGAGATCTGTACTCGTGACAGGCGGCAGCGGGCGGCTCGGCCGCGCGGTGCTGGAAGCGCTGGTCGAGGCGGGGTACGAGGTCCGGTCGGCCAGCCGCGGGGCGCGGGCCACGGCCGGGGGCGTGCGCTGGGTGGTGGCGGACCTGACCACCGGCCGGGGTGTGGCGGAGGCCGTGTCCGGGGTGGACGCGATCGTGCACCTGGCCTCGGCCCCGTACAAGGGCCGCTACACGCTCCGGGTCGAGCTCGGCGGGACGTCGGTGCTGCTCGCGGCGGCCCGCGAGGCCGGGGTGCGGCACCTGATCTACCTCTCGATCGTGGGCGTGGACCGGGTGCCGTGGGGATATTTCCGGACCAAGGTGCGGGCCGAGCGTCTCGTCCGGGACGGGAGCGTGCCCTGGACGATCGTGCGGGCCACGCAGTTCCACGAGTTCGTCGAGCAGGCGTTCCGGGGGATGGCCAGGCTCGGCCTCGTGGTCGCCGATCCCGGAATCCCGATGCAGCCGGTGGACGTGCGGGACCTCGCCGGGCACCTGGTGTCGCTGCTGGAGCGGGGGCCGGGGGGCGAGATCGAGGAGTACGGCGGTCCCGAGGCGCTGACGATGGCCGAGGCGGCGCGGAGCTGGCTGCGGGCGCGCGGGCTGCGCAGGCCGGTCCTGAACGTACGCATTCCCGGCGGGCTGGGCCGGGCGTTCCGGGCCGGGCATCTCACCACGAAGGCACGGCCCGCGGGGGAGATCACCTGGGGGCGGTATCTGGGCGGCGGTCAGCGCTGACCTTCGCCGAAGGGCGGCTGCGGCGGCGTCTGCCAGCCGGGAGGCTGCTGGTACGGCGGTTGCTGCTGCTCCTGTGACCAGGACCCCTGCTGCTCCTGCGGCCAGGATCCCTGCTGCTGCCAGGGCGCCTGCGGTTGTCCCGGGTAGGGCTGCTGGGGCTGCGGCCGCGGGGTCCGGCGGGCGATCACGGCGAAGATCAGCAGCCCGGTGCCGGCCACCTGGAAGACGAAGGAGACCAGGCTGAGTATCGCGAGGATCGGGCCGTAGCCGTCGGGGCCGGCCGTCTCCACCAGTTCGGGCACCCAGAAGATGTAGAGGGCGCTGATCCCCAGTCCCAGCAGCAGCACGACGCAGCCCACGATGCCCAGCACGGAGCCGCGGCCGTGCTCCTGCCTGCGGGCCGCCATCAGGGCGGCGCCTCCCAGCAGCACGACGGCCATCACGACCAAGGTCAGCATATTGATGATGTTGGAAATATTGGACAACAAGGAAACTCCCGCGGGTAGGGGGCGACCCGACGACGCTACGCGGACTGCCGGGCTTCTTCCACCGCACGGGTGATCGAGTCGAGGTCATGACCGCCCTCGTAGCGCACGGCGTTCAGGAAGAGGGTGGGCGTGCCGCGCACGCCGCTGTCGCGGCCGGACACCTCGTCGACCGCGATCCTGGAGACGTGCCGAGGCACCGCCGACCACGGGTCGACGTCCAGCTCGGCGGCGTAGTGCTCCAGGTCGGCGTCGGTGAGGAAACGCTGGTTGTCGTAGAGGATGTCGTGCATCTCCCAGAACCGGCCCCGGTCGGCGGCGGCCTCCGACACGACGGCGGCCGAGGCCGCCCGGGGGTGCAGGGTCCGCAGCGGGAAGTGCCGGAACACCAGCCGCACGTCGGGGTTCCGCCTGAGGATCTCCTCCAGGATCGGGTGCAGCCGCCCGCAGTAGGGGCACTCGAAGTCGCCGTACTCGACGATCGTCACCCGGGCGTCCGCGGGACCGCGTACGTGGTCGTCCGGCCCCACCGGCACGGCCAGGATCGTGGGGAGCTCCTCGGCGGGCTCGGCCTCGGGCGGCGCGCACACCCCGCCCCGGTCCCACGCCATCCGGAAGATCACCCACCCCAGCACGGCGGACAGCAGCGACCCGGCCAGGATCCCGATCTTCGCCTGGTCGTGCAGGGCCTGGTCGTCGAAGGCCAGGTCCACGATGAACAGCGCCACCGTGAACCCGATCCCCGACACCGCGGCCCCGCCCAGCAACTGCCCCCACACCAGGTTCCCCGGCAGGATCCCCCACCCGAACCGCAGCGGCAGCCAGGTGCCCAGCGAGATCCCCACGAACTTGCCCAGCAGCAGCCCCAGCGCCACGCCGATGGCGACGGGGGAGGTGGCGGCCGCGCGCAGGGTCTCGAGGTCGAGGCTCACCCCGGCGTTGGCCAGCGCGAAGACGGGCACGATCACGTAGCTGCTCCACGGGTGCAGCCGCAGTTGCAGCCGCTCGTTCACGGAGACGGCCCGCTGGACCCGCCGCGTGGCCTCCCTGGCGGCCAGCGCGCTGGGCTCGCTGGTGAACTCCTGCACGGCCTCCCCGGCGAGCAGCAGTTTCTGGTCGGTGGGGGCGTACACGAAGACGAGGATCCCGAGCGCGATGCCGACCAGCGTGGGGTGGATCCCGCTCTCCAGCGTGGCCACCCAGAGCCCGAACCCCAGCACGATGTACGCCGGCGCCCGCCAGATCTTCAGCCACCGCAGCGTCATGATGGCCGCCAGCAGCAGCGCCGCGATGAGCAGCGCGGGCACGGACAGGCTGGCGGTGTAGAACAGCGCGATGATCATGATGGCCAGGACGTCGTCCACGATGGCCAGCGTCAGCAGGAACGCCCGCAGCGGATCGGGACACCGGGCCCCCACCACGGCGAGCACGCCCAGCACGAACGCGGTGTCGGTGGCGATCGGCACGCCCCAGCCGCCGACTCCCGGCCCACCGAAGTTGAGCAGCAGGTAGAGGCCGGCCGGCACGAGCATCCCGCCGAGCGCCGCCACGGCCGGCACCGCGATCAGCCGCCGGTCACGCAACTGCCCGAGCCGCACCTCGTAGGAGACCTCGAGCCCGATGAGGAAGAAGAAGACGGTCATCAGGCCGTCGTTGACCCAGTGCCGCAGGTCCAGCGTGAACATTGCGTCCCCGAAGGAGATCCCCATCGGCGTGTGCCAGAACGCCTCGTAGGTGTGGGCCCAGGGCGAGTTCGCCCACAGCAGGGCCAGCACGGTGGCGACGAGCAGCACGCTCGTGCTGCCCGCCTCGGTCCTCAGGAACGCCCGCAACATGACAGATCTCCCCCCGGAGATCTGATCCTAAGGGCGCCCTTCCGTCAGCCGCCGGAGGGCCCGCGCCCGCGCCGGACCATCCAGATCGCGAAGGCCGTGACCACGGCGAGCGCGGCCGTGGCCAGCGCGAGGAGCAGCGGGAGGACTCCGGAGGAGCCGGGGGAGCCGGTCGCGACCGCCGTGGTGGCGGGCGCGGAGGAGGGCGGGCCGGAGGAGGGCGGGGGCGATGCGGTGGCGGAAGGGCTCGGGGTCACGATCCGCGCCTCGGGCGTGAGGGACAGGCCCTGCTGGCGGTCGGGCGGCCCGTGGCCCATGGCGTCGGCGTACGTGGGCACGCCCGCCGGCTCGCCCTGCACGTCCACGGTCAGCGTCACGGGCACCTCGACGTACGAGTTCCCCCGGTCGGTGAACAGCCGCACCCACAGCTTGTAGTAGCCGGGCAGCGTGGTGTCCTTGACGTGGTCCTGGTCCGACTCGCGGTTGCGGTAGTTCACGGGCACCGACGTGCCGGTGAACGACTGCGGCCGATCGCCGAGCGTCACCCGCCAGGCCTGGTCGCCGCCGCCGAGCACCCGGGGGTTCTCCGGGCTCAGGATGGAGCTCGACAGCTGGAGCCGGGCGCCGTCCAGCGCGGCGCGGTCGGCCTCCGGCAGGGCGGGCACCTCGATCCGGTACGCCAGGCGCTGCCCGTAGTTGAGCGGCACCCGGAAGTACGCCTCCTCGCCGGGGATCACGGTGTCGGTGTAGCGGCCGTCCGCGAGCACGGGGCCGTCGCCGTACGAGCCGCTGCCCGTCACGGGCACCGGCTCGGCCTGCGCCACCTGCGGTTCGGCGGTCTCCGCCCCCGTGGCCGGCCCGGGGAGGGCGGCGACGTCGGTGGCGGGCGGCTCGATGACCAGATTCAGCTCCAGCGGCGCGGTGGAGCCGCGGACCTGGTCGCCCTTGTTGGTCACCTCGATCGTGAAGCGGCCGGCCGCCTCGCAGGGCCCGGAGCCCTCGGTGATCTGTCCCTGCCCGACCACGAACGCGCTGCCGCCGGTGGGCAGGTCGGTCAGGAAGTCCTGGGTGCCGCAGGGGCCGGAGCCGCTCTGCGGCCAGATGGCCAGGCTCTCGCCGATGAGCGCCCTGGCGCCCGGCGGGGCGGTGACGCCGATGCGCAGCCCGACGTAGGCGGTGGCGCCGGCGGGCAGGTCGAAGGCGTAGTGCCGCTTGACGTCGGGGCCGGGCGGCATCTCGTCCAGGTACGCACCGGGCTTCAGCACCGGGGCGGAGGCCCGGTCGGCGGTGCCGTTGACCGGGATGCCCACCGGCGACTGGCCCCGGAGCGCGCGCTGGGCCAGCCGGCGCATGCGCCCCGCCAGCTCGTCGCCGTTCTGGGCGTCGGCGTAGCTGCCGCCGCCGGCCTTGGAGATCCGGACGAGCTGGTTCCGCGTGGCGTTCCCGACCCGGAAGCCGACGACGTCCACCCGTACGCCGATGCCCTGCCCGGCAAGCCTGCGCGCGGTGGCGACCGGGTCGCCGCCGCACGTCTCCTTGCCGTCGGAGACGAGCAGGATCGTCTTCTGGCCGTCGGAGGTGAAGTCCTTGGCCGCCTGCTTCAGCGCGTACGCGATGGGCGTGTCGCCCTGGGGGCGCAGACCGGCCACCTCGCTCTTGAAGCGGTCGCGGTCCAGCGGGGAGGGGCGCATGTGGAGTTCGGTGTCCTGGCAACCTCCGCCGTACGAGCGCAGCCCCACCAGCGCGCCCTCCGGCGCCGCGGCCACCATGCCGTCGAGTGCCTTGCGGGCGGCGGCGATCCGGGTCGAGCCGGAGCCGTCGCTCTCCTCCATCGAGCCGGAGACGTCCAGCAGCACCACGAGCTGACCGGCGGGTTCGCGGGCCATCGCCGCGGAGGGGAGGGCCAGGGGGGACAGGACCATCAGGATGACCACGAGTAATCGGGGCATGCGCCGCATTATCGATCATCCCGCTTGCAAGCGCCTGAAAACCTAAAAGAAGAGGTAGACGGCTGCGTCCCGGGCCAGCAGGAACCCGACGATGGCCAGTGCCCAGCTCAGCATCGACGCCGAGTGCTTGCTGATCCAGGCCCGCAGCCGCTCCAGCTTCGGCTCCAGCCGGCCCCCGGCCACCGCGCGCAGCCCCATGAGCGCCAGCGGCGGCAGGATCATGATCAGCACGTACGCCGCCAGCACCGGCATCCACTGCGCCGTCGCCAGCCCGGAGGTCGTCATGATGCCGATCGCGGCCAGGTACGGCAGCATCGTCGCCACCTCCAGCACCCCGGCGGTCAGCCCCAGCAGCACCATCACCCGGGGCCCGCCCACCCGCGGCTCGAACGTCCGCTCCGGCTTGCCCAGCTTCGCCCGCCGCTTCGGGTCGAACCGGAAGCTCAGCGCGAACAGCCCCACTCCGAGGACCAGCTGCACGATGTACGCGGGCCGGCTGCGCAGCACGTCGCCGAAGGCGTCCATCGCCGTGGCCAGCCCCAGCATGAGCGCCACCCCCACCAGGAAGTAGAAGACCGCCACGGTGGCCAGGTAGATCAGCAACCTGGAGCTCCTCGACCGGTCCGAGGACAGCAGCAGGTAGATGGGGATGCCGAGGGTGCCGAAGCTGGTGCTGTCGACCACCGCCAGGGCCGCGAGGGTGAGCAGCAGTGCGAGCGTCATGAGGGAATCATCCCGATTGCGGGCAGGCGCCTGCCTCCTCCGGCGGGCTGAATCAGGCGTACATCCTTCTGCTCATTTCGGGGGCTCCTCGGTGGCCAGGAGAGGCCGCGTGGCGGGGTGAACCGCTGGGGGCGCGGCGCCCCCAGCGGGGCCCTACAGGTTGCGCAGGTAGGCCAGGGACGGCGCGAAGAAGTACTCGCCGCCCTTCATCGTGACCGTCTGGGCCACCTGAGCCTGCGGGACGGACATCTCCGGCTTGCCCCACACCTTGGGGAAGCTCACCTTGATGTCGCGATCACCCTGCCCGATGACCGGGTCGTGACCGGTCGCCGGCACCTCGAAGTCGGGGTTGTCCGCCCAGCTCTGCTGCGTGAACTCGAACTGGGCGAGCAGGCTGCCGTTGAACGCCATGAACAGCAGCCCGACCTCCCCGCTCGGCCGGTCCTCGGGCGCGGAGTCGTCCCACGGGTCGTCGGTGCGCTCCCCGTACGTCTGCCCGCGCCTGGCCATCAGCACCTCGCGCCCGAACGAGCGCGGGTTGGTCTTCCTGACGTGGCCGCTGAACGGGCACTTGGAGCCGTCGTCCGCCTCGAAGGTGAAGTCGTTGTCCACCGGCCCGCCGGTCGCCCTGGGCTTGAGCGTCAAGGGGGTGCCGTCCTTGAAGCGGCCGACGAGCATGGCGCCCGCCCGGTCGCGGTCGGTCCCGGACAGGCCCAGGCCGTCGGCCAGGTCCCGCTCGATCTCCTTGAACGCCCGTACGTTCTGCTCCAGCTTCCTGAACACCAGGTAGCTGCCGTGGTGACGGGCGGGGTTCGGTGCGAACGGATCGGGCACCAGGACGTTGCCCAGCGGGAACGCCGGGTCCCAGTGCTTCTTCGGCTCCTTGTCCACCTCGTCCTTCAGGAACAGCGGCTGGCTGCGGCCGTCCACGTAGCCGAAGTGCTCGATGCCCTCGCCGGCCGGGTTGCGCATGCCCCGGCCGCTCTCCTCGCCGAGCAGCCGGGCGCTCTCCGGCAGGTCGGCGAGGATCTCCTCGCGCAGCGCGGCCACCGGGCCGGGCTCCGCGTCGCCGATCAGGATGACGGCGTGGATCTCCCGCTGGTAGGTGCGCTCCCACTGCTCCACCGGCGGGTCCTCGACCAGGCCGACCCGGCGCTTCATGCCGTCGCGGAAGACCGGGTCGCCGAACTTGCGCACGTCCTCGACCGTGTGGCCCAGGTCGCGGTAGCCGGCCTTGCTGATGCCGATGCCCACGTACGGCGTCCCGCGCCGGCGGCCGGCGGCGAAATCGCGTACTTCTTCCAGGTGCTTGCGTGCCGACTTCATCTTCGTGGTCGCGATGCGGCGCAGGAATGCCTTGCCCTCGGCCACATTGTTGAACCGGACGAACAGTACGGAAAGGTGTTCACGGACGTGCGCGCGCAGGATGTTCGGCTGCAGATTGTCCAGCATCGCCTTGGTGTCCGCGTCGAGCGTGGCCGAGTCCCAGGCCAGGGGTCGTTCGTTGTTCAGGTCGACAGGCATTGTCGAGTCCCTTTCCCCGTTTCCGATGAAATCGGGCCCCCTGGCGCGTCATCGGGAAATCTCCCATGAATCCCCCGTCTTGCTACGCGCCCCACCTGTACGACTCGCGATGGTATGAGAAAGTTTCCGAAAATGCGGTCGGGTGGATTTCCCGATCAGCGCACGGTGATCGCGGTCCGGGCGACGCCGCCGTTCTTGCAGCGTACGGTCACGGCGTGCGTCCCGGCCCGGGCCGCCTTCAGCGTCGGCGACCACGCGACCGTCGGGACGCCGGGCCGGTTGCGCGCCGTGGAGAAGGCGTTCGAGGTGACGTCACGCACCTGCGAGCCGCCGCAGACGGCGGTCACCTTCACCTGGCCGCCCGGCACGGCGGTGGCCGGGGACACGCCGACGCCCGCGTTGACGGCCGCCAGGGAGCCGCCGCCGTCACCCGGAGGCTGCGTCGTGGCGGTCGGGGTGGGCTTCGGGGTGGCGGTGGAGGTGGGGGTGGAGGTGGGGGTGGGCTTCGGGGTCGCCGTCGGCGTGCCGGTGGGCGTCGGCGCGGGGGAGGGGTTGCTCTGCCCGAAGACCACGTCCGAGCAGGAGTAGAACGCCTCGGGACTGTCGCTGCGCTGCCAGATCGCGTAGATCAGGTGCCGGCCCTGGCGGGACGGCAGCTTCGCCGTCATCGTGTAGTAGCCGTCGGCCACGGCCGGGTTCTGCACGGTGTGGAACGGCCTGGCCTCCAGGTCCGACCACTTCAGCGGCTTGGCCGGGTCGTAGCCGTCCCTGGTGAGGTACAGCTCGAAGGCGCCCTTGTGCGGCGCGGTCGCCCGGTATTTGAAGGTGTGGGAGGCGCCGCTCGTCATGGTCGTCGCCGGCCAGTCGGCCCGCGCCTGGTCGAAGCCGCGGTACTTGTCGCGGCCCGCGCTGCACAGCTTGCCGTCCGGGATGATCTCGCGGTGCCGGCCCGCCGCGTCGGCGATGTTGACCTCGTTCCAGTCGTACAGGGGCTGGGTGCCGCCGGTCGCCACCGCCTGCTTGCACGCGGCCGACTTCGGGCTCTCCGGGCCCTCGCTGTAGCAGACCATCGTGCGGCTGGGCGGGTTGCTCATGGTGCCGTGCGCGGAGGCCGTGCCGGGGGTGAGCGCCAGCACGAGCAGCGTGGGGGTGGCCAGGGTGGTGGCGACGAGCGCCTTGCGGTTGATCTGCATGCAGACCACCTTGGAGCACCGCAACGGACGAAATATCGGGCTTAAGCGTCCTTTAAGGCTGTCTTAGATGCCTTTTCAAGGCGCAACCAGACCTGCACCTGAGCCCCGCCCAGAGACGAGCGGTCGAGCCGCAGCACCCCACCGGTCGACTCGGCCAGCCGCCGCGCGATGTCCAGCCCGAGCCCCGTGGACCCGCTCCCGCTGGCCCCCCGCTCCAGCGCCGCCTCCGGGTCCCGGATGCCCGGCCCGGCGTCGGCGACCAGGATGCCGACCGTGTCGCGGCCCTCGTGCAGCGTGACGCTGAACGCCGTCCCCTCCGCCGTGTGCCGGAACACGTTCCCGAGCAGCGCGTCCACCACCGCCGTCAGCTCCCCGGCCGGTACGGGCGCCCGCACCGGCAGCGTGGCCCCGACCAGCTGCCACGGCCGCCCCTGGTCCTCGGCCAGCGCCGACCAGAACGCCAGCCGCTCGCGCAGCACCTCGGCCGCGTCGCACGAGGCCCTGAACGACCCGCCGAACGACCCGCCGAATGACCCGCCGAATGACCCGCCGAATGACTGGGCCGCCCGCGACGGCCGGCGGGCCGCCGAGATGATCGTGGTGACCTCGCCCTCCAGCCTGCCCAGCGCCTGCCTGCTCGGCTCCGCCTCGGGTCCGAGCTGGTCCAGGCTGAGCTTGAGCGCGGTGAGCGGCGTGCGCAGCCGGTGGGAGAGGTCGGCGGCCAGCTCCCGCTCGGCCGCCAGGAGGTGGGTGACCCGGTTGGCCATGGCGTTGAACGCGGTCGCCGCCGCCTTGAGCTCGGGCGGCCCGTCGGGGTGGATGCGCTCGCTCAGGTCGCCGGAGCCGAGCGCGGTGGCGGCCGTGCCGAGCCGGCGCGCGGCGCGTACGACCCGGGCCCCGAGGCGGTCGCCCACCAGCACGGAGCCGAGCACGAGCACCACGGCCACCCCGGTCAGCACCGCCCACGAGGCGAGGACGCCCCGGTTGAGCTCGTCGGCGGGGACGAACACCTCGATGACCGCGCTCCGGTCGCCGTCCAGCGCCACGGGCCGCAGCAGCACGTAGCCGCCGTCCAGCTCGACCGTGCTCGCCCTGGTCTGCGCGGCGGCGCCGGCCACCTCGGCGGCGGGCGCCCGCGAGGCGCCCACCGTCGCCCCGCCCTTGACGTGGATGGCCAGCCGCCCGTGCCGGCCCGCCTCCGTACGCGCCATCGCGTGCCCGAGGTCGTCGCCGCCGGTGGTCAGCGCGAGCACCGGCACCAGCGCCGAGGCCTGCCGCTCGGCGTTCGCCACGGCCCTGGTCTGCGCGGTCTCCCTGATGATCAGCGCGAGCGGCACCAGGAAGGCCAGCGCCACCATCGAGGTGACGGCGACCATCAGCACCGCCAGGGTCCGCCTCATCGCGCCCGGCTCATCGGGGCGCCGACAGCATGAACCCGACGCCGCGCACGGTGTGCAGGTAGCGGGGCCGGGAGGCGCTCTCGCCGAGCTTGCGCCGCAGCCACGACAGGTGCACGTCGATCGTCTGGTCGTCGCCGTAGGCCTGCCGCCAGACCTCGGACAGCAGCTCCTTGCGGGTGACGACCCGGTCGGCGCGGGCGGTGAGGTAGGCCAGCAGGTCGAACTCCCGCCTGGTCAGCACGAGCGGCCCGCCGTCGAGCGCGGCCTCGCGCCGGTCCACGTCCACGACCAGGCCGCCGACCCGCAGCGTACGGGGCTCGGGCGCGGACCTGGCCCGGCGCAGCACCGCGTCCAGCCGGGCGCTGAGATGGTCGCCGGAGAACGGCTTGACCAGGTAGTCGTCGGCGCCCGCGCGCAGCAGCCGGACGATCTCGGCCTCGTCGTCGCGGGCGGTGGCCACGATGACCGGCACGTCGGAGATGCCGCGGACCATGCGCAGCGCCTCGGAGCCGTCCAGGTCGGGCAGGCCGAGGTCCAGGATGACGGCGTCCGGAGGGGCCTGCGAGATCTCCCTGAGCGCGTCCAGGGCGCAGCCGGCGCTGCGGACGGCGTGCTGCCGCCGGCCGAGTTCGTGAATGATCGCCGATCTGACGAATTCGTCGTCTTCGACTACGAGAACCGTCGCCATGCGCCCCAACCGTACCGGGGGCGTACATAATTCCTCTCATGCGTCGAGCCATGAAATATGCGGCGATCTGGTGCGGGGCCACCGTGGTCGCCGTGTCGGTCTCGTGGTTCGGCGTGCGCGGGGTGCTGCGTAACGAGTTCGTGGACGACGTGAACGTCGAACCGTTTCTCGCGCAGACCGTCGCGGCGGATGTCAATTCGCGGGTGCCGGTCACGCCGGCGCCCCGCCGTACCGTGAAGACCACAAAAACGCCGATAAATCCGAAAACGACCCCGAAGTCGACACCGAGTCCGACCCCGACCCCGAGCTCGACGTCGGGAAAGCAGCTCAAGGTGGTGACGGTGAAGGGCGGGGAGGTGGCGTTCACGCTCGGCCCGGAGGGCTGCCGCCTGGTCTCGGCCACCCCGGTCGGCGGCTACACCGCCAAGGTCGCCCGCGCCGACGGCTGGATCCGGGTGGACCTGGCCAAGGGCGAGCACGGGACGGGCGTGTTCTGCATCAGTCACGAGCAGCGCACCGACACCTGGGAGTACTGATGAGGAGCCGGCGCTGGAGCCGTTCCAGCGGCACCCGCGACACCCTGCTGCGCGCGGCCCGCGACGTCTTCCTGGCCAAGGGGTACGCCGAGGCCACCGTCGCCGACATCGTGGAGGCGTCCGGGATCAGCGTGGGCAGCCTGTACCACCACTTCGGCGGCAAGCCGGGCCTGTTCCTGGCGCTGTGGGAGCAGTTCATGCACAGCCAGGAGGAGCGCACCTCGAAGGCGGCCAAGGCGGCCGAGGGCACCGCCGAGCGCTTCCTGGCCGGCGCCCGCGCGTACCTGGAAGGGTCGTGGGAGCAGCGCGAGGTGGCCCGGCTGTTCCTGGAGAGCGACGGGCCGATCGAGTTCACCACCCTGCGCAGGCAGCGCGGCTGGAACTGGATCGGCGGCAACAAGCGCCTGCTGGGCCTGGCGGACACGCGGGAGAGCCAGGTTCTCGTGGTGCTGCTCACCACCATGATGGGCGAGGCGGGCCGCGAGGTGGCCGCGTGCGAGTCGGACCAGGACGCCCAGGTGACGATCGACGAGACGATCCGCCTGGTGAGACGGCTGCTGCCTACGCCGGACGGCGTAGCGGAGGGGTCTCCCTAGGGACGATTCGACAGCCCGCGCGGAGTGGCAGCGTGGAGGGCATGGACGCACTCCGCAGGGCACTGGGCGGGCTCTTGGCGCTCTACGCCCTGATCTTCCTCTCGTTCGCGCTGCTGCACGCCGGGATCGCGTTCGGCCCGGTACGCGAACCCGTCATCGTGCCGGCCGCCGTCGTCGAGACGCTGTGCGCCGTGGCCACCGCCGCCGGGGCGTACGGCGCGCTCGCCGGGCGGGCGTGGGCGTGGGACGGCGTGATCTACGCGCACGCGGCCGCGCTGGGCGGCGTGCTGATGGGGATCCTGGCCCTGGCCTTCGGCGACGGCGGGGGCGCGGCGAGCGCGTTGCTCAACTGGTATCACAGCACGATGGCCGTCGTGCTGGCCGCCGGGCTGATCGGGGCCTTCTACGTCTCCAGGGTGCGCAGATAGCCGGCCGCCTCGGGCAGCCGCTCCTCGCTGAACACGCGGATCCCGTGCTGCTCCAGCAGCGCCGTCGTGACGCCCTGCCCCGGGGCTCGCCGCCCCTGGAAACTGCCGTCGTAGATCGACAGCGCGCCGCACGAGGGGCTGCCCTCCTTGAGCACCGCCATCCGGATCCCCTGGGAGCGCGCGACCGCGAGCGCGGCCCGCGCGCCCGCCAGGAACTCGGCCGTCACGTCGGAGCCGTCCGTCGCCAGCACGCGGGCGGTGCCGGACAGGACGGCCGCCCCGCCCGCGCCGCCCTCGATCTCGGCGGCGGGACGGGGGATCGGCAGCCCGCCCTCCACCTCCGGGCAGAACGGCACCAGCCGCCCCTCCCCCCGCCACCCGGCGAGCCAGGCGTCGGAGCTGGTCTTCGCGCCGCCGTCGTAGCGCACCTTGCGGCCCATCAGGCAGGCGCTGACGAGGATCTTCTCCACGTCTTCGATCCTATGAGCGCGATGGGCACCAGCGAGACGGCCGCCAGCGCGACGACGACCCAGAACGCGTACGTGAACGGCCGCGCCACCCCGGCCCTGGTGAACACCTCCAGCAGCACGGCCAGGACCGCGACGCCGAACGGCGAGGCGAGACGCACCGCGATCGTGCTCAGCGTGGTGGCCCCCGGGATCTCGGCCCGCTCCAGCGTCCTGAACGCCGCCGCCATCACCGACGTCGACACCAGCCCGTGCCCGAGCCCGAGCACGAACATCGGGATCGGACCCCCGCCGAGCAGCACGAACGCCACGATCCCGGCCACCGCCAGGACCACGCCGGCCGCTCCGGTCCCGCGCGGCCCCTTGCTGTCGGTGAGCTTGCCCGCGAGGGGCATCGTGATCGCCGCGCCGATCCCCATCGGCGCCAGCAGCAACCCGGCGTCCAGCGCGTCGCCGCCCTCGGCGAGCTGGCTGTAGAGCGGGACGAGGACGGTGAAGCCGAACATCGCGGCCGAGTAGCACACGAGCGCCGCCACCGCCGCGGCGAACGTGCGGTCGCCGAACAGCCGCAGGTCCAGCAGCGTTCCCGGGCCCCGCAGGGCCCGCACCGCGAACGCGGCCAGCAGCGCCAGGCCCAGCCACAGCGCCGGATGCAGGAGCGAGGCCCCGTTGCCCACCTCGGAGAGCCCGTAGACCAGCGCGGCCAGGCCGGGGGAGAGCAGGGCCAGGCCGCGCACGTCGAGGCCCTGGGCGCCGGCGCCCGGCTCCCGGGGCAGCAGCACGAACGCCGCCACCAGCGCCACGGCGCAGATCGGCACGTTGATCAGGAACAGCCACCGCCAGCCGAGGGTCTCCACGACCACCCCGCCGAGCGGCGGCCCGAGCACGGGCGCCAGCATCGCGGGCATCGAGATCAGGGCCATCGCGCGGCCCATCCGCTCCTTGCCCGCCGCCTGCGCCAGCATCATCTGGCCGACCGGCAGGAGCAGCCCGCCGCCCAGCCCCTGGACGGCGCGGAAGACGACCAGGCTCGCGACCGACCAGGCGGCGGCGCCGAGCGCGGAGCCCGCGATGAACAGCACGAGCGAGACCAGCCAGACGTTCCGGCCGCCGAACCTGCCCACCGCCCAGCCGGTGACGGGGACCGTCATCGACAGGGCCAGCAGGTAACCGGTGACGGCCCACTGCATGGTGGCGAGCGTCGTGTGGAAGTCGCGGGCCAGGGTGCCGAGCGCGACGTTGACGATCGTGGTGTCGAGCATCGTCATGACGACGCCCAGGAGGACGACCAGGCCCGTGGCCCCGAGAGGAGTTCGTACGCCGTATCGCATGTCGTACAGCGTATCAGTTTCGTACGCTGTCTAGACTCGGAGCCGTGAGTTCCGTTTGGTCGAGACCCTCGCCGCCCCGCCGCCCCGTGCTGACCAGGGAGGCGATCGTGGCCGCCGCCGTCGCCGTCGCCGACGCCGAGGGGCTGGCCGCGGTCTCCATCAGGCGCGTGGCCGCCGAGCTGGACGCCCGGGCGATGACGCTGTACTCCTACATCGAGCGAAAGGAGGACCTGCTCGCCCTGATGGCCGACGAGATCGCCGCCGAGACGCTCGTCGAGGGGCCGCTGCCCGGCGACTGGCGCGAGGCGCTGCTGCTGCTCGCCCGGCGCGAGCGCGAGCTGGTGCGGCGGCATCCGTGGCGGGTCGAGCTGATCTCGCAGCGGGTGGACATCGGGCCCAACGGGCTGCGGCACGTGGAGCAGAAGCTGGCCGCGTTCGACGGGCTCGGGGTCGACCGGCTGACGGCCTGGCGGTTCCTGGCGGTGTTCAACGACTACATGACCGGGTTCGTGGTCCGGGAGGCGCAGGAGCGGGGGGCGCCCAGGGAGCAGGGGGTCAACGACGCAGAGCGGGCCGCGGTGGCGCAGCCGTACATCAGGGAGCTGGTCGAGAGCGGTGAGTTCCCCCGGCTGGCGCCGATGATCGAGCAGGGCGTGCAGGGCGCGGACGACAACTTCGAGCGCGGGCTCAACTGGGTGCTGGACGGGATCGAGGCCCACCTGCGAGGGTGACGGCCGTTCTCGGGGGCGACGCGCCCGGGCGATAGCCTTACCCCCGATGAACACCACCGTCTCCACGATCGTCATCGCCGGCGCGCTGCTGCTGATGCTGATGAGCCTGATCGTCGCGATCCGCAACCGGCCGATGGGCATGGTGCTGCTGGTCGGCTTCGGCCTGCTCGAAGTGGCCGTGCTGGTGCAGGCGGGCTTCGTGATCGCGGCCGTGTCGGGCGGCGAGGGGCCCGCCGACAAGGTCACGCTGTTCGGCTACATCGGCGGACAGGTGCTGATCCCCCCGGCCGGGGTGTTCCTGGCGCTGGCCGAGCGGAGCAGGTGGGGGTCGGGGATCCTGGCCGTGGCCGGGTTCGCGATCGCCGTGATGAACGCCCGGGTGCTGCAGATCTGGCAGGGCGTGGCGTGACGACCTCCATCGGGACCGGGCCCGGGCGGGCGCTGATCGCGGTCTACGGGCTGTTCTCGCTGGCCGCCGGGGCGCGGGCGGCCGTCCAGATCGCCGGGAGGTTCGCCGAGGCGCCGCTGGCGTACTCGCTGTCGGCGTTCGCGGCGCTGGTCTACATCCTGCTCACCGTCGCGCTCTGGCGCGGCGCCCGCCGCCTCGCGCTGGTCGCGCTCGGCATCGAGCTGGCCGGCGTGCTGATCATCGGCACGCTCAGCCTCCTCGACCCGGCCGCCTTTCCCGACGAGACGGTGTGGTCGGCGTACGGCAGGGGTTACCTGTTCATCCCCCTCGTGCTGCCCCTCGTGGGCCTGTTCTGGCTGCGGCGCAGGCGTTAGCGCCCGCCCTGCCCGGGCAGTGGCACACCCCATGAGCACGATCGAACATTCGGAAGACGTCGAGGTCCCCATCAGGGCGGCCTACAACCAATGGACGCAGTTCGAGAGCTTTCCCGAGTTCATGGAGGGCGTGGAGTCGGTCAAGCAGATCGGTGACACACGTACGGCGTGGGTGGCGGAGATCGCCGGCGTCCGGCGCGAGTTCGAGGCCGAGATCACCGAGCAGCACCCCGACGAGCGCGTCGCCTGGCGCAGCGTGGACCGGCCGCACCACGCCGGTGTGGTGACCTTCCACCGGCTCGACGACAGCAGGACCAGGATCACGCTCCAGATGGAGTACGACCCCGAGGGCTTCGTCGAGACCGCCGGTGACTGGCTGCAGCTCGTACGCATGCGGGTCGTCGGCGACCTCAAGCGCTTCAAGACCTTCATCGAGTCGCGCGGCGGCGAGACCGGCGGGTGGCGCGGCGACGTGCCGGGGCCGCACCAGCGCGGCTCCTCCTACGGCGAGAGCGACCGGCCCGTCCCGCCCGGCACCGTGGGCGGTGGCGACTACCCGCCCGGAGGCACGCTCCCGCCTCCCGGCCCGGTGCCTCCGGGCGGCGAGCCTCCCGAGGGCCCGCGGCCCGTCCTCTGATCCCTGGCCTCTGATCCCTGTCCACTGAGCGCCGCCCCTGAGCGCCTGCCCTCTGATCAGGGCGGATCTGTTCAGGGCGGGCGCAAGACCCCCGGAATCCCATCGCCGGGGGTTTTGCCATGACCAGGAATAAACGGATATTTCGGTCCTGTTAAGGTGGTGATTCGTCCCATGATTTGATGAGTGGAGGACCACCCCCGACATGAGCGTGCTCGCCCAAGAGTCCCGAGGCAGAACCACCCCGCTGGCTTGGCTCCTCGTGCTGGGAATCGTCCTCGCCGCGCTCAACCTGCGCACCGCCGTCACCAGCGTGGGCCCGCTGCTCGACCACCTCGCCGCCGGCCTCGGCATGTCGAGCGCCGGCACCGGGCTGCTCACCACGCTGCCCGTGCTGGCCTTCGCCAGTGTAGGCGCCATCACCCCGGCGCTGGCCCGGCGGGTCGGCGAGCACCGGCTGCTGCTGCTCGCCCTCGTCACGCTGGGCGTGGGGCTGCTCGCCAGGTCGATGGTCGGCTCGGCCCCGGTGTTCCTGCTGAGCAGCGCGGTGGCGCTGTCCGGCGGCGCCGTCGGCAACGTGCTCATCCCGACGCTGATCAAGCGTCACTTCCCGGCGAACACCGGGATCATGACCACCGTCTACACCACGGCCCTGGCGGCGGGCACCATGCTGGCCGCCGCCGCGACCGTGCCCATCGAGCGCGCGTCGGGGGACTGGCACGTCGCGCTCGGCGTGTGGGCGGCCCTGGCCGCCGTGGCCGCCATTCCGTGGCTTGCGCTGCTGCGCAGTGAGCCGGAGCGGGACACGGGCGGCCGGGACGCAAGCCTGCGCGGCCTGGTCAGGAGCAAGCTGGCGTGGATGATCGCGATCTACTTCGGCACCCAGTCGATGATCGCCTACATCATGTTCGGCTGGCTCGCCACGATCCTCACCGACGGCGGTTACACCACCTCGGAGGCCGGGCTGGTGCTCGGCGTGTTCACGGCGCTGAGCATCCCCGTCTCGATCCTCGTGCCCGTGATCGCCTCCCGCTACCGCGACCAGCGGCCCGCCGTGGCCGGGCTCGTCGCCTTCTACGCGGTCGGCTTCCTCGGGCTCTGGTTCGCGCCGCCCTCCACGGCGATGGTGTGGGTGGTGTTCGTGGCCGTGGGGATGGGGTCGTTCCCGCTGGCGCTGATGATGCTGGCGCTGCGCACCCGTACGCCGGAGGCCACGGCCGCGCTGTCGGCGTTCGGGCAGAGCGCCGGCTACCTCATCTCCAGCATCGGCCCGCTGCTCGTGGGGGTGCTGCGGGAGGCGACCGGCGGGTGGGCGGTGCCGTACGTGCTGATCTTCGCCGTGCTGGTGGCGCAGCTCGTCACCGGCCTGTACGCCGGCCGCAACCGCTACCTGGAGGACGAGCGGGCCGCTGCCAGAATGGCCCGGTGAGATCCACTGTCGTCACCTTCCCGAGCGGCCTGACCAGCGGCCGCTCCCAGATCGTCGGGGTCGTTCCGGTGGGGGATCGGCACGGCCTCGTCGCCGCCGAGACACCCTTCCACCCTCTCGACCACACCTGGCCCGACCAGCCCGCGGACCGCGGCACGATCGGGGGTCTGCCGGTCGTCGACTGCGTTACAGGGGCCCAGTCGACGACCGGCCCGACCACCGGCGAGATCTTCCTCGGCGAGTCCATCCCCGTGCGGCGCGGGACCGAGGGCTGGGAGTGGCTGGTCGTCCACGTGACGGGGGCGCCGCTGCCGGTGGGGGCCGAGGTGGACCTCGAAGTCGACCCGGCCTTCCGGGCGGCGCTCTCCTACGGCCACACCGCCTGCCACCTGGCCGCGCTCGCGCTCAACGCGGCGCTGGCCGATCACTGGCGCAAGGAGGCGCGGCCCGACGCGCTCGGGAGCCCCGACTTCGACCAGGCGGCGATCACCTCCTCGCGGATCGTGCCGCACGGCAGCGTGGACGTCTACCGCCTGGGCAAGTCGCTGCGCAAGAAGGGCTTCTCCGGCGAGGACCTGGACCCGGCCGAGGTCGCCCGGCGGGTGAACGACCGGCTGGCGGCATGGGTGGCCGCCGACGCGCCGGTCCGGCTGGACGTGCCGGGGCCGGGGCTGACGGCCCGCCGTACGTGGCACTGCTCGCTGCCCGAAGGCGAGGCGTCGATCCCGTGCGGCGGCACCCACGTGGGGCATACGGCTGAGCTGGCCGGGGTCGCGGTCGAGCTGCGGCTGTCGCCGGAGGACGCGACCCTGACCATGCGGGCGGGCCGCGCCTGAGGGATCCATCTGTCAGCATCTGTTGACAAGCGGGTGCTTGTCAGCACATGCTGACACCATGGAAGTCACCGAGCTGGCCGAGGCGGCCACCGACCGCGACCCGGGAGTGGGGCTGGCGGCGGTGGCCGCGCTCAGGGCCCTGCTGGAGGAGCTGGAGGCGGTCCACGTGTCGAACGCCCGCGCCCAGGGGTGGTCGTGGGAGCAGATCGCCGACGCGCTGGGGGTCCGCCGGCAGTCGGCACACCGCAAGCACGCCCGCAGGACGGGGAGGTAGGAGAAGGTGATGTTCGACAGGTACACGGAAGGCGCCCGCCGGGCGGTGGTCAGGGCGGGGATCCTGGCGCTCGACGCCGGGCGGCCCGCCCTCGACGCCGATCTGATCCTGCTGGGGGTGGCGGAGGTGCGCCCGTTCTCGCTGCCGTCCTTCACCGCCTCGGCGGCCGACGTGCGCGAGCGCGTGGACGTGCCGGACCCGGGGTCGCTCCTGGCCACGCTCGGCATCGACCTGGCCGAGGTGCACCGCCGTACCCGGGCGGGCACGGAAGAGCCGGGGCGGTGGACGCTGCGCCGCTCCCGCGTGCGCCCGCTGCGGGTGACCCTGTACGGGCCGCTGGGGCAGATCCCGCTGGCCATGCACGCCAGGAAGGTGATCGAGGTGGCCCAGTGGCGGCCGGGCCCGATCACCGGGGAGCGGCTGCTGTGGGGCCTGCTCGCCGACTACGCCAACGGCGTCGGCCGGATCCTCGGCGACGCCGGGGTGAACCTGCCGGACCTGGTCCGCGAGGCCGGCATCCCGACCCGCCGGGCCGCCTGACCCCCATGCCGCGCCCCGCTGCATCCGGCCGTGCCCGCGGGTCAGGCGGGTTTCAGGTGGGCGATCTTCTCGGGGTTGGCGACCAGGTAGATGGTCTCGATCCTGCCGTCCGCGACGAGGAACGTCAGGACGCTGATCACCCGCCCGTCGGCCGAGATGACCACGGCGGGAGCGTTGTTCAGCATCGCCACCGCGAACGACATCCCGGAGACCTCCGCCATGCCGATCGAGGCCATGAACTTGGCGATGTTCGCCGGGGTGTTGATCGACAGGAGGTAGCGGCTCACGTTCTCGGAGCCGGTGATGACCCGCAGCGCCGCCCTGGCCTTGCCGCCGCCGTCGCTGACCATCGTCACCTGGTCGGCGAACAGCTCGATCAGCCCGTCGAGGTCGCCTTCGGCGGAGGCGCTGATGAACCGCTCGGTGATCCGCCGGCGCTCGTCCCGGTCCACGTCGAAGCGCGGCCGCCGCTCGTGCACGTGGTCGCGCGCCCGCCGGGCGAGCTGCCTGGTGGCCGGCTCGGCCCGCCCGATGATCTCCGCGATCTCCGAGAACGGCAGGTCGAACGCCTCCCGTAACACGAACACGGCCCGTTCGAGCGGCGACAGCGTCTCCAGCACGACGAGTAACGCCATCTCCACGGAGTCGGCCAGCTCGGCGCGCTCGGCGACGTCGGGCGCGGTGCTCACCGGCTCGGGCAGCCACGGCCCGATGTACGACTCCCGCCGCGACTTCGCCCACCGCAGCCGGTCGATGGCCAGCCGCGAGGTCACCCTGATCAGGTACGCCTTGGGCTCGTCGACGGTCGACTCGTCCACCCCCGACCAGCGCAGCCACGCCTCCTGGACGACGTCTTCGGCGTCGGCGACGCTGCCGAGGATCCGGTAGGCCACTCCCGTCAGCAGGCTTCGGTGCTCGTCAAAGGTCGACATGAACCATAGACGTATCACGGGAGCCTCGGCGTGACACAAGGGCTCCGGGACTCCGTTACACTTGTTGATCGCAAGGGGCTATGGCGCAGTTGGTAGCGCGCCTCCATGGCATGGAGGAGGTCTGGGGTTCGAATCCCCATAGCTCCACCCCTTCACTCAGCGGCGGTGTCCTCCCGGGCGCCGCCGTTCGCGTTCCGCGGCCCGCTCGTGACCGGGTCGAACAGGGCCAGCTCCGCCTCCGTCGGCGGCTCGAACAGCTTCGCCCACTCGTCGAGCAGGTCCGGGGTGATCGGGACGGTGCCCCAGGAGCCGGCCTCGTTACGCGTGGCCAGGCGGCGGTGGAGCTCGGCCATCGGGGTCGCGAGATAGCGCAGCTCCACGGCGGCGCCGAGGGCGCGGGCGGCCAGCCGCAGCTCGTCGCGCTCCACCCGGGCCCAGAAGCCGTACTCGAGGACGACGGTCTGGCCGAGCCGCAGCAGATCCTGGGCGTGCCGCCAGAGCTGCCTCTCCAGCCGGTCGCGCGCCGGGTCGTCGTACGGGTCGAGGCCGAGGTGCGCCAGCCACTCGTCCGGGCACAGTCGGACCGCGGGCAGCTCGGCGGCCAGGCGGCGGGCCAGCGTCGTCTTCCCGGAGCCCGGCAGGCCGCAGAGCAGGATGAGGCGTCCCCGTGTCATGGAGCCGATCATCCCAGAGGGTCAGGGGGCGAGCAGGCGGGCCAGGGCCCGCGGGAGGTCGTCGCGGTTCTGCGGCGTCACGGTGATCAGCTCGGCCTCGATCTGCGCCTTCAGCGTCGGGTGGGTGCGCTGGTGGACGGTGGCCACGATCGGGAGGCCGGCCTCGAAGAGCGCCACGCAGCGCGGCAGGAAGGCCGGCGACAGCAGCTCCATCGGGCCGATCTCGTCGATGAGCGTCACCGCGCCCTTCGTGGTCAGCGCCCGCTGCATGGCCGGCAGCGCGACGCGCTCGAACGCGGGCACGTTGACGCCGTATTTGCCGACCCGCGGCCCTGACACCCACGAGAGGTGGGCCATCACGGCCTTGCGGCCCCCGAACTCCTCCACCGTGAACCCCGCCCGCCGCCCGTGCTCGAGCACCTCGTCACTGAGGAAGCCGCAGACGGGCACCCCCGCCGCCCGCAGGAGGTCGGCGAGGCGGCGGACGACGGTGGTCTTGCCCGTGCGGGGCGGGGCGGTGAGCAGGATGCGCGGCCTGGACACGGCTCCAGGATGGCAGACCCGTCACTCCCCGAGAACGGTCAGGTAGTGCGGGTTGCGCATGATTCCCAGGATGTTGCCGAACGGATCCACCACCGACGCGGTGACGAATCCCTCCCCGTCGCCCTGGTGGGTGATCGGCTGGTATTCCTTGGCGCCCATGGAGAGCAGCCGCTCCAGGGTGGCCTCCAGGTCGTCCACGTGCCAGTGCATGACCGCGCCCGCGGGCCGGTCGGTCGCGCCGGGCGGGGCGTAGCGGGCGTCGATCAGGCCGAACTCGTGCTGGTAGTCGCCGAGGCGGAACTCGATGTAGCCGGGCTTCTGGTAGTACGGCTCGATGCCGAGGAACTCGGTGTACCAGGCCTTGGCGGCCTCCAGGTCGGCGGCCCAGAACGTCAGTGTGGCGAATCCTCGCAGCATGTCGGTGACCTCTCGTCTCGTTCCCGTTGAGCTACATGGACAGTTTGCGGGATGAAAGTGCTCATCAAATGAGCACTTTTTCCGGGAGAATCGGAAACATGAGAGCCGATCGACTGGTGGCCGCGCTGCTGCTGATGCAGGCGCGCGGCCGGGTGACCGCGGCGGAACTGGCCGAGGAGCTGGAGGTGTCGGTGGCCACCGCGCGCCGCGACCTCGAAGCGCTGTCCGCCGCGGGCATCCCCGTGTACCCGCAGGCGGGCCGGGGCGGCGGGTGGTCGCTGCTGGGCGGCGCGCGCACCGATCTGACCGGGCTCACCGCGCACGAGGCCCAGGCGCTGTTCCTGCTGGCCGGCCCGGCCGCGCCGGCCACTCCCGAGGTCAGGTCCGCGCTGCGCAAGCTGATGCGGGCGCTGCCCCAGACGTTCAGGGAGGAGGCTGAGGCTGCGGCCGGCGCGGTGGTGGTCGACCCCGCCCGCTGGGGCGAGCCGGGGAAGGAGCGGCCCGAGCTGGTGCGGGTCCTGCAGGGCGCCACCGTACGGCGGCGCCGGGTCCGGCTCGTGTACGAGGGCCGCCGCGACCGGGAACGCACCGAGCGGGTCGTCGATCCGTGGGGGCTGGTGGACAAGGACGACGTCTGGTACCTGCTGGCGGGGACCGAGCGCGGCCAGCGGACGTTCCGGGTGGACCGGATCGCCGAGGCCGTGGTGACGGAGGAGGGGTTCGAGCGGCCCGGCGACTTCGAGCTGGCCCGGGCCTGGGAGGGGGTCGTGGCGGAGATGGAGCGGCGGCGCTCGACGGTCTCCGCGACCGTGCTCATCGCCGACCGGCTCCTGCCCATCCTGCGCGACCACTTCGGGCGCCACTGCCGGACCCTGGGAACCGAGGCGGACGGGCGGGTCCGGGTGCGGGTGGCGGCCCCGATGGCGTTGACCATCGCCGAGCAGCTCGCCGGGTGGGGCGCGCGGGTGGAGGTGGTGGAGCCGGAGCAGGTCAGGGCCGAGCTGGCCAGGATCGGCGCCGAGCTGGTCGAGCGATACCGGCCCTGACAGCCGTCAGTCCTCGGCGGGGAGGGTGCCGGACAGGGCGGCGTGCTCCCAGCGGATGTGCTCCCACGCCTGCTCCACGTGCCGCCGCTCCGTCATCGCGGCCCCGACGACCATCCGCAGCACCACCCGGTCGCCGATCCTGGTGTGCGTCACGTACATCGACCCGCTCGCGTTGAGCAGCTCCATCAGCCGCAGCGTGGCCCGGTCCGCCTCGGCCGCCGCCAGGCCCGGCCACCGCGGGCGGAAGCACACGAGCCCGAGCGGATGCGGCTCGTGCAGCTCGAAGCCGGGGTCCGCGGAGATCCACGAGGCCAGGTCCTGCGCCAGCGCGACGCCCTTGCGGATGTGCGCGCGCAGCCCCTCGGCCCCGTACCAGCGGATCACCGACCACAGCTTCAGCGCCCTGAACCGGCGGCCCAGCGGCACCTGCCAGTCCCGGTAGTCGATGACGGAGCCGGTCGTGGTGGCGGTGTTGCGCAGGTATTCGGGCAGGGTCGACAGGGCGGCGAGCAGCGGGGCGCGGTCGGCGGTCCACAGGACGGTGCAGTCGAAGTTCGTCAGGAGCCACTTGTGCGGGTTGGTGACGTAGGAGTCGGCGTACTCGCCGACGCCGTCGTTGAGCCGCCGGAACTCCGGGCAGATCGCCGCGACCCCGGCGTAGGCGGCGTCCACGTGCAGCCAGACGCCGCGCTCCGCGCACACCTCGCCGATCGCGGGGACCGGGTCGATGGCGGTGGTGGAGGTGGTGCCGACGGTGGCGCACACCATGGCGGGGACGGCGCCGGCCGCCCGGTCCCGGTCCAGGAGGGTGCGCAGGTGGCTCGGGTCCATGGCGAGCGTACGGGGATCGACGTCCACGACGCGTACGCCCTGCGCGCCCAGGCCCGCGATGCGTGCCGCCCGCTCCAGGGACGAGTGCGTCTGGGACGACACGTACATCGTGTACCGGCGGGTGATCCCGTCCGAGGTGACCTGGCCGTCGCCGGCCCGGTGCAGCGCGGCCAGCAGCGCGACCAGGCACGCGCTCGACGCCGAGTCCTGGATGACGCCGCCGCCCGCCCCGTCGGTGCGGAAGTGGTCCGGCAGGCCGAGCAGGCCCGCCAGCCAGTCGACCACCACCGTCTCCAGCTCCGTGCAGGCCGGGCTGGTGACCCAGAGCATGCCCTGCACCCCCAGCCCGCTGGACAGCAGGTCGCCCAGGATGGCCGGGCCGCTGGCGTTGGAGGGGAAGTAGGCGAAGAAGCCGGGATGCTGCCAGTGCGTGATGCCGGGCAGCAGGATCCGCCCCAGGTCGGACAGCACGGCCTCGAACGGCTCCCCGTGCTCCGGCGGCCGTGACGGCAGGGCCCGCCGGATCTCACCCGGCTTGACCTGTGACACCACGGGATGGGACTCGATGCCGGCGAGGTAGTCCGCGATCCAGTCGATGACCTGCTTGCCGTGGCGGCGGAACTCCTCAGGGGTCATGTGAGGGCTCATCCGCCCACTCTGTAGGCATTTGCGGTCCCGGGGAAAGGGGACGGGCCGGAGGCTTTCGCCTCCGGCCCGTTCTATCTCAAGCGGTCGGGAGACCGCCGAGCGTCAGTAATGTCTGGGGTAGCGCCTGCTCCCGAACGACTTGCCGACGTGGAAGCCACCGGGCAGGCGGACCGACACGTGCTTGCGTCCGTCGGGGGTGGTCGAGACGTGGAAGCGCCGGTTGCCGAAGCTGTGGCTGACGCCGTGCCGCGACAGGTTGATCCGGAACGGCCCCACTTTGATTGACTTGCGGTAGTGCCAGCCCATGTCCCTCCTCCGCATCGTGCGCTCATGGGGTAGAACGACCGGAATCGGCCGCTGGTTCCCGGCCGGCCGCGCGCGTGAGCGTTTCCGTCAGGGCTTCGAGCGCGTGGGGGTAGGCGCGTTCCGAGGGGCCGGCGTACCCGATGAGCAGGCCCTCCCGCCCGGCGCCGTGCCAGAGCGGGGAGGCGGGGCGCAACGCGATGCCCCGGCGCGCGCACGCGTCGAGCAGCTCCGCCTCCGAGGGGCCGCCGCCGGGCAGCAGCAGGAGGGCGCGCAGGCCCGCCGCCACGCCGGGCAGGTCCGCGCCGGGCAGCGCGGCGGCCAGGCGGGCGCGCAGCAGCTCGCGGCGCCGGCGGTAGCGCAGGCGGGCGGCGCGGATGTGCCGGTCGTAGTCGTGGGTCTCGATCAGCCGGGCCAGCACGAGCTGGCCGAGCACCTCCGTATGGATGTCGGCGTGCAGCTTGGCCTCGGTGACGGGGCCGATCAGCGCGGGCGGCACCGCCATCCAGGCCAGGCGCAGGGCGGGGGCGAGGGACTCCGAGGTGGTGCCGAAGTACACGGCCTGCTCCGGTGCCGTGCCCTGGAACGCGCCGACCGGCTGCCGGTCGTAGCGGAACTCCCCGTCGTAGTCGTCCTCGACGACCAGGCCGCCCCACTCGCGCAGCGCGCGGCGCCGGCTCGGGTGCAGGGGGACGCCCATGGGGTACTGGTGCGCGGGGGTGACGACCGCGGCGGCGACGGCGGGGGTGAGCGTCCCGACCCGCGCGCCGAGCCCGTCCACCGGCAGCGGTACGACCTCGCGCCCGGCGCGGCGGACCACCTCCCGGTAGAAGTCGTGCCCCGGGTCCTCCATGGCGATCGGGCCGTCGCCGATGACGGCGGCGAGCAGGTTGAGCGACTGGACGAAGCCGGTCGTGACGACGATGTGCCCGGGCGTGGTCACCACTCCCCGGGTCCTGGCCAGGTAGCCGGCCAGCGCCCGCCGGAGCTCGATCCGGCCGCGCGGGTCGCAGAGGCCGAGTACGGCGGCGGGTGCGGTCGCGAGCACGTGCCGGGTGGCGCGCAGCCAGGCGCGGGCGGGGAAGGCGGACACGTCGGGCTGCCCCGGGCGCAGATCGTGCACGGGCTCGGGCGGGGCGGCGGGTTCCGGGGCGGCCGGGGCGGGTTCGGGGATCGACACGGCGGCGACCTCCGTCCCCGAGCCCGGGCGGGTGGTCAGGTAACCCTCCGCGACGAGCTGGTCGTACGCCGCGCTCACCGTGCCCCGGGACAGCCGCAGCTGCGCGGCCAGCGAGCGGGACGAGGGCAGCCGGGTGCCGCGCGCCAGCCGCCCGTCCCTGACCGCCGCCCGCAGCGCGTCCTCCAGCGCGCCGCGCCGCCCGCCTCCGGCGGAGAGCTCCAGATGCAGGTCCACCCCGGAACCGGCCCAGTCTTTTCGCACGGAACCGGATCTTACGTGTGGTCCGGTGCCCGGGCCTACCGTAGGTGAGCTGGCACAACCGGAAGGGGACCACCGTCATGATCGTGATCGCTCACCTGAGCGACATCCACATCGGCGCCACACCGCAGAGCGCCGGCCGGGCCGACGCCGTCATGCGTTACCTGGACGCGATGCCCGGCGACGTCGACGCGGTGCTGGTCACCGGCGACATCGCCGACCACGGGCTCGCCGAGGAGTACGAGACGGCCGCCAAGCTGCTCACCTCCCGCCACCCCGTCCTGGTCGGCCCCGGCAACCACGACGTGCGGGCGGAGTTCCGCCGCGTCCTGCTCGGCGACGAGGCCGCGGACGGGCCCGTCAACCAGGTCCTGCGCACCCCCGGCGCCGTCTTCGCCATGTGCGACTCCTCCATCCCGGGCCAGGACCCCGGTGACCTCGACGACGAGACGCTCACCTGGCTCGAAGGCGTGCTGGACGGCACCGACCTGCCGGTCTTCGTGGCCTTCCACCACCCGCCGGTGCCGCTCCACAGCGCGCCGCTGGACGCGATCCGGCTGCGGCGGGCCGAGCGGCTGGAGGCGCTGCTCGCCGGCCGCACCGGCGTGCCCGCGATCCTGGTCGGGCACGCCCACATGGCCGCGGCCACCACGTTCGCCGGCCGGCCGCTGCTGGTGGGCGGGGGCGTCGTGTCCACGCTGAAGCTGCCGTGGGAGGGCGGCGAGAGCTTCGCCGACTCGGTCGACTACGAGCTCCCGCCGGTGATCGCCTTCCACGTGCTGGACGACGCGGGGCGGATGACCACCCACTACCGCGTCGTCCCGTAGGGGGCGGGGGGCTCCGCCCCCTACGGCGTCCTCACCGCTCGGTGAGCTCGATGAACGTCACCGAGTACGCGGGGAAGTCGTAGGCGAAGGCGGAGGAGAAGCCGTTCACCTGCCGCCGCACCGGCGCGATCCGGTCCGGTTCGGCGATCGAGTTCACGTCCGACGGCGCGCCGGTCAGCGAGGTGACCGTGGCCGTCGGCCGGAACCGGGCCGAGCCGAGGTCCACGCTGCCGCGCACGGCCGTGTCCTGCGCGTTGACGACCTTGAGCGTCACCGACTTCCCGTCCCTGGAGACCACCTGGTACAGCGGCTCCACCCGGGCGCTGTCCACGAAGTCGTTGATCCGCTGCCCGTCCAGCCAGGTCGTGATCCGGCGCCCGCTGACCTGGACCTTGAGCCGGTGGTCGCGGCCGGTCTCGACGGTGGTGGCCGAGGTGGCGATCGAGGACTTGCCACCGTTCACGGCCTTCTCGACGGCGGACTGGGTGTTGCCCCAACCGCCGACGTTCCACCAGTAGAAGTTGCCGGTGTCCGCGACTCCGAACATCACCAGGAACCCCTCCGCGCCCGCGGTCTTGCGGGCCGTCACCTCCATCGTGTAGTTCGACCAGCCGGCCGAGCCCGCCGTGGACCTGGCGTCCTCGACCTGCGCCGTCTGGACGTAGGCCCCGTCCTGCACGGCCCAGGTGCCCAGGCCCGGCGTCCACCCGCCGGCCCCGGCCGAGAAGTCGTCCGACAGCAGCACGGTGCCGTCCGCCGCGGTGACCCGTACGTCGTCGTACCGGACCGCGGTGTTCCACGCGCCCAGCCCGACCGCGCCCCTGATGTCCTCGACCGGCCTGGCCTCGCCCTCGAACGTGCTCGGCACCACCCGCTCGCCGACGTTCGTGGAGAACAGGCGCTGGACGTGGTAGCTCGGCGAGCCGTACGCCTGGTCGTTGTCGAACCAGATCAGGTCCGGCGTCCAGTCCACGTAGTCGACGTTGGCCAGCAGCGGCGCGTACGAGGCCAGCTGCACGACGTCGGAGTTGCGTTCGATGCCCGTCATGTACGACGCCTCGGTCAGCGCGTTGTAGAAGGTGTTGCCCCGGGAGGCGTACTCGCCCACGAACACCTTCGGCCCGGTGCGGTCGTAGGTGTCGTAGCGGTGGTTGTTGGCCAGGAACCAGTCCGGGTTGTTGTAGTAGTGCTCGTCGACCAGGTCGGCCTTCTGGTCGCGGGCGAACTGCCACATCCGGTCGAACCAGGCGCCCTGCGACGTCTGACCCGAGTTACTGATGATCTTGATGTCGGGATATTCGGCCCGCACCGCGTTCGCGAACTTCGGGTAGTTCGTGAAGAACTCCTCGTAGATCTCCTCGTTCCCGAGCCCGATGTACTCCAGCCCGAACGGCTTGGGATGCCCCAGCTCGGCCCGCTTCCTGCCCCAGGTCGAGGTGACCGGCCCGTTGGCGAACTCGATCAGGTCCAGCGTGTCCTGCACCCACCGGGCCAGCCTGGCCTCGTCGGTCAGCGGCCGGTTCTCGCCGCAGCCGTTCACGCCCACCGACAGCACCGGCAGCGCCTCGGCCCCGATGTCCTCGGCGAACTGGAAGTACTCGTAGTAGCCGATGCCGTAGGTCTGGTTGTAGCCCCAGAAGTTGAAGTTCGTCGGCCGCTCCTCGACCGGGCCGATCGTCTCCTTCCACTGGTAGATGCGGCGCCGGTCCTGGTTCTCCGAGTACGGGTCGTAGGTGCCCACGTTGGTGACGCAGCCGCCGGGGAAGCGCAGGAACCGCGGCTCCAGGTCGGCGATCATCTTGGCCAGGTCCGCCCGCATGCCGTGGCCCTTGAAGGTGTCGCGGGGGAACAGCGAGACCATGTCCAGATCGGTCCGCCCGGCGGGCGCCTGCACCACGAGCCGGCCCGCGTCAGTGGTGCCCGAGGCGGTGAACGACGCCTTGTACGTGGCCCAGCCCCCGGCCTTGACCTGCAGCGTGGCCCGGCCCAGCACGGTCGTGCCGTCCTCCACGGTGACCGTCAGGGGACCGGCCTGCTGGCGCCTGGCCCACAGGGACAGGTCGTAGCGCTTGCCGGCCTTGAGCGGCAGGCCGCGGTTGAACCCGGCGTTGACCGCGCCCGCCGTGCCGTCGCCGGTCACGTCGAGCCGCAGGTAGTTGCGGTTGCTGGCGTTCAGCGGATCATCGCCGGTGACGGTCAGGGCGGCGGTGGCGCCGCGCTCGGCCTTGGACCACGCGGTCAGGCCGGTGTAGGAGCTCTCGTCGGTCGAGTTGAACTCGAACGAGCGGTTCTGCACCAGCTCGGCGTAGAGGCCGCCGTCGGCGGCGTGGTTGATGTCCTCGTAGAAGACGCCGTACAGGTCGGGGCTGACCTTCGTGCCCTTGGCCTTCGGGTCCACGGTCAGCTTGCCCGAGGTGTAGCCCTCGATCCGGAACTTCGTCGCGTCCGTGCCCATGACCAGCTTCCCGTCGCTGATCGAGACGCTCCGGCCGCCGGACGACACCGTGACCTTGCCCCCACCGGCATCCGTCAGCCGCCAGACCGAGGCCGAGCCGCTCAGCCGCACCTGCGGCCTCGCCTCCAGGTATTCGCCGGTCGCCACGTCCTTGAGCTTGACGCCGTCGCCGCTGGGCTCCGCCGTGACGGCCAGGGCGGTCATGGGCGCCTTCGCCGAGGCGCGCACCCCCGAGCGGTCGGCCGACAGGTACGGCAGCGCCGCCGCCCGCAGCGTGAACGCCCCCTCCGGCACCACCGCCCGCCCCTCGGCCGCCTTGATCGCGATGTAGTCGAAGTCGGCCCGGACGGAGGTGCCGTTCTGCGCCGAGAGCCCGAAGAGCCCGACCTGCCCGACCTTCAGCGCGGCGGTCATCCTCGACGCCTGCACCCAGGCCGTGCCGTCCCAGTAGGACGAGACGAACTCGTCGCCGGTCCTGGCCAGCTTGACGATCTCGGCGGTGGAGCCGGGCCTGGCCGCGAAGGCCGAGGTGAAGGCCGCGCCGACCTCGGTGGCCGTCTCGATCACCGGCCCGCCCGCGAACCCGACGTGGGCCAGCCCGGCCCGTACGTAGTTGTCCCAGTCCTGCCAAGCCAGCAGGCCCGCGCTCTGGTAGTCCAGCGTGACCGGCGCGCTGAGCTTGGTGACGACCTCGAAGTCGCCGTCGGGGACGTCCACGAGGAAGAGGTTCCGGGCGTTGTTCGTGCCCTGGTGGGTGTCGCCGGTCAGGGTGTCCAGGTGTAGCGCGCCGCCTGACAGGCTCCAGCGGGAGCTGTCAGGGGACAACACCGTCCAGTCCTCGCCGAGCGTGGTGCCGTCGAACTGGTCCACGACGGCGCCTTCAGGGATGGGGTCCGCTGCCGCCGCGACCGGAGGAGCCACCACCAGACCCGCTAAGAGCAGGGCGGATAAGGCGATTCGCAACATGAGTGGGGGCTCCTCACTGGTTGTTAGCGTTAACACAGAAGTGAGCGTTAACAACGGCGATTCGCGACAAGTTAAGGACTGCTCGGGAGCGGCGTCAAGGGGCACCGGGATGGACTCGCGGCGAGGCGAGGGTGGCCGTCCCAGCCCGCCGGGCGGAGCCCGGCAAGGTGAGCTTGCGTAACCCGAACGTAATGCGGGGAGCCCTTGACGGAACGGGTTGTTAACGTTCACAGTCGGGGCCAAGCCAGGAAAGGAGCACGGCTGTGGGATCCACCCTGGGGCGTCGCCTGCCGGTCATGGCCGATGTGGCCAAGGAGGCCGGCGTGTCGCATCAGACTGTCTCCCGCGTGCTCAACGATCATCCGAACGTGCGCAGCGAGACCCGGACACGGGTGCTCGAAGCGATCGACAAGCTCGGCTACCGCCGCAACCTCGTCGCCCGCGCACTCGTCACCAAGCACTCCAGAACGCTCGGAGTGGTCAGCTTCGACACCACGCTGTACGGTCCGGCCAGCACCGTCTACGGCATCGAGCAGGCGGCCAGGGCGGCCGGCTACTTCGTCAGCATCGTCAGCCTCAAGTCGATCGACAAGGCCGGCGTGCGCGATGCCCTGGACTATCTGGCCGACCAGGGCGTGGACGGCATCGTCGTGGTCGCGCCGCAGCGCTCGGCCGCCCGGGCCCTGGCCGACCTGCCGCTCGGCGTCCCCACCGTCGCCGTCGAGGGCGGCGAGGCGGGCGACGTGTCCGTGGTGTGCGTCGACCAGGTCGCGGGAGGCAGGCTCGCCACCGAGCACCTGCTGTCGCTGGGCCACGAGACGGTGTGGCACGTCAGCGGCCCCTCCGACTGGCTGGAGGCCGAAGGGCGCGTGGCCGGGTGGCGGGCCGCGCTGGAGCAGGCGGGCCGCGAGGCCCCGCGACCGCTCGCCGGGGACTGGAGCCCGCGCTCGGGGTACGAGGCGGGCCGCAGCCTGGCGAGCATGAGGAACGTCACCGCGGTCTTCGTCACCAACGACCAGATGGCGCTCGGCGTGCTGCGGGCGTTCACCGAGCAGGGGGTGAGAGTGCCCGAGCAGGTGAGCGTCGTCGGTTTCGACGACATCCCCGAGTCGGAGTTCTTCTCGCCGCCGCTCACGACCATCAGGCAGGACTTCGACGCGGTGGGCAGACACAGCATCGAGGTGCTCGTACGGCAGCTCGAAGGCGGACTCCAGGAGCGTGAGCGGCTCGTGGTGCCGCCGACGTTCGTCGCCAGGGTCAGTACGGCCCGGGCCTAGCCGTACCGGAAGGCAGGGCGCGCTGGCACCCGACCAGGGTTGTTAGCGTTCACATCAGAAGGGAACCCCCCACGTGTTAAAGAGGATCTCGGCGTTGGTGCTCGCCGGGCTCACCGCGATGTCGGTGGCGTCCTGCGGCAGCGGTGGCAGTGGTGCCAGCGGTGGTAGCGGTACGGCCAGCGGCAGTGGCAGCGATGCGATCACCATGGGCTTCTCCCAGGTGGGCGCGGAGAGCGGCTGGCGGACGGCCAACACCAAGTCCGTGCAGGACTCGGCGAAGAACGCGGGCATCACGCTCAAGTTCTCCGACGCCCAGCAGAAGCAGGAGAACCAGATCAAGGCCATCCGCTCCTACATCCAGCAGAAGGTGGACATCATCGCCTTCTCGCCGGTGGTGGAGTCGGGCTGGGACACGGTGCTCAAGGAGGCCCAGAACGCGAAGATCCCGGTCATCCTGACCGACCGCGCCGTGGACTCCAAGGACACGACCCTCTACAAGACCTTCCTGGGCTCCGACTTCATCGAGGAGGGCAAGAAGGCCGGGCAGTGGCTGGTGGAGGAGTACAAGGACACCAAGGACACGGTGAACATCGTCGAGCTGCAGGGCACGACGGGCTCGGCGCCGGCCAACGACCGCAAGGCGGGCTTCGCCGAGGTCATCGGGACGGACGCGAAGTTCAAGGTCGTCGCCTCGCAGACGGGTGACTTCACCAGGGCCAAGGGCAAGGAGGTCATGGAGGCCTTCCTGAAGTCCACCCCGGACATCGACGTGCTGTACGCGCACAACGACGACATGGGCCTGGGCGCGATCGAGGCGATCGAGGGCGCGGGCAAGGTGCCCGGCAAGGACATCAAGATCATCACTGTCGACGCGGTCAAGGACGGCATGCAGGCGCTGGCCGACGGGAAGATCAACTTCATCGTCGAGTGCTCGCCGCTGCTCGGCCCGCAGCTGATGGACCTGGCCAAGAAGGTCGTCAAGGGTGAGCAGGTGCCGGCGCGCGTGGTGACCGAGGAGACCACGTTCACCCAGGAGCAGGCCAAGCAGGCCCTGTCCACCCGCCAGTACTGAGCCCGGGCCGTCCTCCGATCCGTCATTCCGGAAGGGACCCCGGCCGTGCGGGACCGGGGTCCCTCGGGCGGGTGGACGGAGGGGTGGCAGGGGCGTATGGACGAGGGAGGCGGTCCGGGGAACAGCCCGGGCCGCCATCGCGATGCGAAAGGGGAATGGCTGATGGCCGTACCCGCGCCGGTCCTGACGATGAGCGGGATCGGCAAACAGTTTCCGGGGGTGAAGGCCCTGGACGGCGTGGACCTGCGGCTGCTCCCCGGTGAGGTGCACGCGCTCATGGGAGAGAACGGCGCGGGCAAGTCCACCCTGATCAAGGTGCTCACCGGCGTCCACCCCGCCGACGCGGGCACCATCGAGCTGGGCGGCGCGCCGGTCGCGTTCGGCAGCCCCCTGGAGGCCCAGCAGGCCGGGATCAGCACGGTCTACCAGGAGGTCAACCTCTGCACGAACCTCTCGGTGGCCGAGAACATCCTGCTCGGCCGCGAGCCGCGCCGCCGGGGGCGCATCGACTGGAAGCGCATGCGGGCCAGGGCCGGTGAGCTGCTGGCGCGGCTGGAGCTGAGCCTGGACGTGTCGGCGCCGCTGTCGTCGTACTCGCTGGCGATCCAGCAGATGGTGGCGATCGCGCGGGCGATCGACGTGGACGCCAGGGTGCTGATCCTCGACGAGCCCACCTCCAGCCTGGACGCGGACGAGGTCGCGCAGCTCTTCAGGGTGATGCGGCGGCTGAAGGAGGAGGGCATCGCCATCCTCTTCGTCTCACACTTTCTCGACCAGATCTACGAAATTTCGGATCGTATGACGATTCTGCGGAACGGGCGGCTCGTCGGTGACTACCTGACGAGGGAGCTCCCGCAGGTCGAGCTGGTCGCGAAGATGATCGGGCAGGAGCTGGCCGCGCTGGAGCGCCTGCACGGTGAGGCCAAGGTCTTCGACCGCCCGCTGGTGGAGGCGCGCGAGCTGGGCCGCACCGGGGCGATCGAGCCGTTCAGCGTCACCATCCACGAGGGCGAGGTCGTGGGCCTGGCGGGGCTGCTCGGCTCCGGCCGTACGGAGATCGCCCGGTTGTTGTTCGGCGCCGACCACGCGAGCACGGGCGAGCTCGCGATCGGCGGGTCGCCGTCGTCGTTACGCACGCCCCGCGCGGCGATGAACCACAAGATCGCGTTCTGCTCGGAGAACCGCAAGGCCGACGGTCTCATCCCGGACCTCACCGTGCGCGAGAACATCATCCTCGCCCTCCAGGCCACCAGGGGCTGGACCAGGCCGGTGCCGCGCGAGCAGCAGGACGAGCTGGTCGACAGGTACGTCAAGGCCCTGAAGATCAGCCCGCCCAACCCCGAGCACCTCGTCCGCAACCTCAGCGGCGGCAACCAGCAGAAGGTCGTGCTGGCCAGGTGGCTGATCCTGGAGCCCCGGCTGCTCATCCTGGACGAGCCCACCCGGGGCATCGACGTGGGCGCGAAGACCGAGATCCAGCGCCTGGTCGCGGAGCTGTCGGACGGCGGGATGGCGGTGCTGTTCATCTCCGCCGAGCTGGAGGAGGTGCTGCGGCTCAGCCACAAGGTCGAGGTGCTGCGCGACCGGCGGCTGGTGGCCGAGCTGCCCAACGACGAGGCGCTCACGACAGACGTGCTGCTGGAGACGATCGCGAGCGGAGGGCGAGCCTCATGAGACGGCTGTTGTGGCCGCTGGTGGTGCTGGCCCTGCTGCTGGCGCTGAACGTGTTCTTCACGCCCAGCTTCTTCTCGATCCAGGTCAGGGACGGCCACCTGTACGGCAGCCTGATCGACATCCTGCGCTTCGGCGCGCCGCTGATCCTGGTCTCGCTGGGCATGACGCTGGTCATCGCCACCGGCGGCATCGACCTGTCGGTGGGCTCGGTGGTGGCGATCTCGGGTGCGCTGGCCTGCCTGCAGATCAGCCAGGACGCGAGCGTGTTCACCGCCGTGGCGCTGGCGCTCGGGCTGTGCCTGGCGCTGGGGGCCTGGAACGGGTTCCTGGTCGCGGGCATCGGGATCCAGCCGATCATCGCCACCCTCATCCTGATGGTGGCCGGGCGCGGCCTGGCCCAGCTCATCACCGACGGCCAGATCATCACCGTCAACAGCCCGGCGTACAAGGTGATCGGCGGCGGTTACTGGCTGACCGTGCCGTTCGGCATCCTCATCGTCATCGCCGTGCTGGCGATCACCGTGTTCCTGACCAGGCGGCTGGCGCTGGGCATGCTGATCGAGTCGGTCGGCGGCAACGCCGAGGCCAGCAGGCTGGCGGGCATCAGGGCGCGCGGGATCATCATCATGGTGTACGCGTTCGCCGGCCTGTGCGCGGGTGTGGCCGGACTGATGATCAGCTCGAACGTCTCCAGCGCCGACGGCAACAACGCCGGCCTGTGGATCGAGCTGGACGCGATCCTGGCCGTGGTGATCGGCGGCACGTCGCTGGCCGGCGGCCGGTTCTCGCTCGGCGGGACCGTGCTGGGCGCGCTCATCATCCAGACCCTGACCACGACGATCTACTCGATCGGGGTGCCGCCGGAGACCACGCTGCTGTTCAAGGCGCTGGTCGTGACGGTCGTCTGCCTCATCCAGTCCCCGTCCTTCCGCGCGAAGGTGTTCCGCCGGAAAGGGCGCACGGCCCCGCCCAGTCCCGCCTCCGAGGAGAAGGTGCGGGTGACCGCATGACCACCATGACGATCGGCAGGACCACCGTCCCTGCCAAGTACCTGCCGGTTCTGGTGACCGGGTGCCTGTTCCTGGCCATGTTCCTGGTGGGCGGGATCCGCTATGAGGGGTTCGCCAGCGGGCAGGTGATCCTGAACGTCTTCATCGACAACGCCTTCCTGCTGGTGGTGGCGGTGGGGATGACGTTCGTGATCCTCACCGGGGGCATCGACCTGTCGGTGGGGTCGGTGGTGGCGCTGTCCACGATGATCTCGGCGAGCCTCATGGAGGGGCCGGGGTGGCCGCCGTACCTGGTGGTGCCGCTGGTGCTGGCCATCGGGTCCGGGCTGGGGCTGGTGATGGGGTACATCGTGCACGCCTTCGACATCCAGCCGTTCATCGTGACGCTGGCGGGGATGTTCCTGGCGCGGGGGCTGTGCTACACGATCGGCACGGACTCGATCCCGATCGACGACCCGACGTTCACGGCGTTCGCGCAGACCCGGATCGACCTGTTCGCCGACCTGTGGATCTCGCCGAGCGTGATCATCGCGGTGCTGGTCGTGGGGGTGGCGGCGTACGTGCTGCACTACACCCGCTTCGGCCGCTCGGTCTACGCGACGGGCGGCAGCGAGCAGTCGGCGCTGCTGATGGGGTTGCCCGTGGGCCGGACGAAGATCACCGTCTACACCGTCAGCGGGTTCTGCTCGGCGCTGGGCGGGGTGCTCCTGTCGTTCTACATGCTCTCGGGCTACGGCCTGCACGCGCTGAGCATGGAGCTGGACGCGATCGCGGCGGTCGTCATCGGCGGCACGCTGTTGACCGGCGGTAGCGGTTTCCTGCTGGGGACCGTGCTCGGCGTGCTCGTGCTCGGACTGATCCAGACGATCATCAGTTTCGAAGGGACGCTCTCCTCGTGGTGGACCAAGATCTTCATCGGAATGTTGCTCTTCGTCTTCATCCTGCTGCAGCGGCTATTCTCGGCTCGGTCACGCCGCTGACCTGCATAGAAGTTACCTGAAAGTTTCCGTCAGGTTATGTCCTACCGTTGACATAAGCTTTGTTAGCGATAACAATCGGCGGAAACGAATGCGAACTTTGTTCTGATTCGTCACGTTCTGTGACTGAATCCCTCGCTTAACCGGCAGTCGCCGCGTCCAGCGCTGCCGCGACCCCCATGGAAAGGGATGCACATGAGGTTGGGACGAATCGGGGGCGTGGTGTCCGCCATCGCTCTCGCCGCGACCATGACGGCTTGTGGGTCGAGCACGAAGACAGTCGACCAGGAGGCCTCCACCTCCGCGGCTGCCGGCAACGCGGGCGCCATGATCGGCGTCACCATGCCCACCAAGTCCTCCGAGCGCTGGATCCACGACGGTGACAACGTCAAGCAGCAGCTCGAGAAGCTCGGCTACAAGGTCGACCTGCAGTACGCCGAGAACGACATCCCCACGCAGGCCAACCAGATCGAGAACCAGATCACCAAGGGCGCCAAGCTCCTGATCGTGGCCTCGATCGACGGCACCGCGATCACCTCCCAGCTCCAGCAGGCCGCTGACGCGAAGATCCCGGTCATCGCCTACGACCGGCTGATCCGCAACAGCCCGAACGTCGACTACTACGCCACCTTCGACAACTTCAAGGTCGGCGTGCAGCAGGCGACCTCGCTGCTGAAGGGCCTCGGCGTCGAGGACGGCAAGAAGGGCCCGTTCAACGTCGAGCTGTTCGGCGGCTCGCCCGACGACAACAACGCCACCTTCTTCTGGGAGGGCGCGATGTCGGTGCTGAAGCCGAAGCTCGACGACGGCACCCTGAAGGTCGTGAGCGGCCAGACCGACTTCAAGACCGCCGCCATCCTCCGCTGGGACCCCGCCACCGCGCAGAAGCGCATGGAGGACCTCCTCACCAAGTCCTACACCGGTGGCACCAAGGTCGACGGCGTGCTGTCGCCGTACGACGGCCTGTCCATCGGCATCCTGTCGGCGCTGAAGAGCTCCGGCTACGGCACCAGCGGCCAGCCCTACCCGATCGTGACCGGCCAGGACGCCGAGCTCGCCTCGGTCAAGTCGATCATAGCTGACGAGCAGTACTCGACCATCTTCAAGGACACCCGCAAGCTCGCCGAGCAGACGGTGAAGATGGCCGACTCCGTGCTCAAGGGCGCCCAGCCCGAGGTGAACAACACCAAGGACTACGACAACGGCAACAAGGTCGTTCCTTCGTACCTGCTCGACCCGGTGATCGTCGACAAGTCCAACTACAAGGAAGTCATCATCGGCGGCAACTACTACACCGAGGACCAGCTCAAGTAAGGGCCTGCCCCCGGGGATGCCACCGCGTCCCCGGGGCTCTCCCTGAGCGAGGGGCATATGACCGAGCACATCTTGCGGATGAGCGGGATCACCAAGACGTTCCCCGGTGTCAAGGCGCTGCAGGACGTCAACCTGTCGGTCCGGCAGGGCGAGATCCACGCCATCTGCGGCGAGAACGGCGCCGGCAAGTCGACGCTGATGAAGGTGCTGTCCGGGGTCTACCCGCACGGCGACTACGAGGGCGAGATCTTCTTCGAGGGTCAGAGATGCGAGTTCGGCAGCATCCGCGACAGCGAGCACGCCGGCATCGTCATCATCCACCAGGAGCTGGCGCTGAGCCCTCAGCTGTCGATCGCGGAGAACATCTTCCTCGGCAACGAGCGCGCCAAACGCGGGATCATCGACTGGAACCGCACCAACTACGAGGCCGCCGAGCTGATGAAGCGGGTCGGCCTGCGCGAGAACCCGACCACGCCGATCTCCGACATCGGCGTCGGCAAGCAGCAGCTCGTGGAGATCGCCAAGGCGCTGTCGAAAGAGGTGAAGCTCCTCATCCTCGACGAGCCCACCGCGGCGCTCAACGACGACGACTCCGCTCACCTGCTGGACCTGCTGCGCGGGCTGCGGGACGCGGGCATCACGTGCGTGATCATCTCCCACAAGCTGAACGAGGTGATCGCGATCGCCGACTCCGTCACGATCATCCGTGACGGCCGGACGATCGAGACGCTCGACATGGCCAGCGACCACGTGACGGAGGACCGCATCATCTCCGGCATGGTCGGCCGCGCCCTCGACAACCGCTTCCCGCCGCACGAGCCGACGGTCGGCGAGGAGGCGCTGCGGATCGAGGACTGGACGGTCTACAGTCCCAGCCAGCCGGACCGCAAGGTCGTCGACGGGGCATCGCTGACGCTGCGCCGGGGGGAGATCGTCGGGCTCGCGGGCCTGATGGGCGCCGGGCGCACCGAGCTGGCGATGAGCGTGTTCGGGCGGGCGTACGGCGTGCACATCTCCGGCAAGATCTTCAAGGACGGCAAACCGATCGAGATCCGCCACGTGCAGGACGCGATCAGGCACGGCATCGCCTACGCCTCCGAGGACCGCAAGCGCTACGGGCTCAACCTCATCGAGGACATCAAGCGCAACATCAGCGCGGCCGGGCTCAAGGGCCTGGCCAAGCGCGGCTGGGTCAACGAGAACGAGGAATACCGGGTCGCCGAAGAGTTCCACAAGAGCATGAACATCAAGGCGCCCAGCGTCAACAGCGTCGTGGGCAAGCTGAGCGGCGGCAACCAGCAGAAGGTCGTGCTGTCCAAGTGGATCATGACCGAGCCGGACGTGCTCATCCTCGACGAGCCGACCCGCGGCATCGACGTCGGTGCCAAGTACGAGATCTACACGATCATCAACCACCTCGCTGACCAGGGCAAGGCCGTGCTGGTGATCTCAAGTGAGTTGCCTGAGCTGCTTGGCCTGTGCGACCGCATCTACACACTCTCCGAAGGTCGCATCACCGGCGAGGTTCCCCGCCAGGAGGCCACCCAGGAAAGCCTCATGCACCTCATGACCAAGGGACAGGAGTAGCTCTGATGAGCGAGCGAAGCGAGCGAACTATCAAACACAGCCAGACGCTGCTCATGCGCCTGACGAAGGCGGGCGCATGAGCAGCGTCACGCCTGCCGACGTGGAGGTCGGCGCCAAGGGCGACGGGGGAGCGCCACGGCAGCCGGGCCGGGTGTCGCTCGGCGGAATTTCGCTCAACCTGCGATCGAGCGGTATCTACATCGCGTTCGCGGCGATCGTCGTGTTGTTCACGGTGCTGACCGACGGCGCCATGCTGCAGCCGCAGAACATCTCGAACATCATCGTCCAGAACTCCTACGTCCTGATCCTCGCGATCGGGATGATCCTGATCATCATCGCCGGGCACATCGACCTGTCGGTCGGCTCGGTGGTGGCGGTCACGGGAGCGCTGGCGGCGGTGCTCATGGTCAACATGGGCTGGCCATGGCCGCTGGCCCTGCTGGCCACGCTGGTGGCGGGCGCCCTCATCGGGGCCTGGCAGGGGTACTGGATCGCGTACTTCGGGATCCCGGCCTTCATCGTGACGCTGGCCGGCATGCTGCTGTTCCGGGCGCTGACGCTGACCGTGCTCGGCAACCAGGGCATCGGCCCGTTCCCGGACCAGGTCCGTACGCTGGCCAACGGCTTCACCGACGGCTATCTCGGCAACATCGGCCTCGGCCCGCTCGGCGGCGCCGACCTGTTCAGCCTGCTGATCGGCGTCGTCGCGATCGTCGGCATGTTCACCTCCCAGTGGCGCACCAGGAACGCCCGCCAGGGTTACGGCCAGTCGGTCGAGCCCATGGCGCTGTTCGTGCTGAAGATGCTGGCCGGTGCCGCGCTGATCCTCTTCCTGGTCATCCAGCTCGCCCGGTTCAAGAACCTGCCGTGGGTGCTGGTGCTGCTGGCGATCCTCGTGCTGGCGTACTCGATGATGGCCAACCGCACGGTCTTCGGCCGGCAGATCTACGCCATCGGCGGCAACCTCCAGGCGGCCGTCATGTCCGGCGTGAAGGTCAAGTCGGTGGTCTTCTGGATCTTCGTGAACATGGGCGTGCTGTCGGCCATCGCCGGCATCATCTTCGCCGGCCGGCTCAACCAGGCGGGTCCGACGGCGGGCAACAGCTTCGAGCTGGACGCCATCGCCGCGGCCTTCATCGGTGGCGCGGCGGTGCAGGGCGGCGTCGGCAAGGTCGTCGGCGCCATCACCGGCGGTCTGATCATGGCGGTCATCAACAACGGCATGTCCCTGATCGGCTCGCCCAGTGAGCGGGTCATGCTCGTCAAGGGCGCCGTCCTGCTCGCCGCCGTGGCGTTCGACGTGTGGACGAAGCGCAGGGCGGGAGCTTCGCGCTAGTAAGATCCCCGGAGCCCAGCGAAAGGAGAGACCGTGACGACGCCCAGACGCCGCATGCCGGTCATGGCCGACGTGGCCAAGGAGGCGGGCGTGTCGCATCAGACGGTCTCCCGGGTGCTCAACGACCACCCGAACGTCCGGGCCGACACCCGCGCCCGGGTGGAGGAGGCGATCACCCGGCTGGGCTACCGCCGCAACCTGGTCGCCCGCGCCCTGGTCACCAAGCGCTCGAGGACCCTCGGCGTGGTCAGCTTCGACACCACGCTGTACGGTCCGGCCAGCACCATCTACGGCATCGAGCAGGCGGCCAGGACCGCCGGCTACTTCGTCAGCATCGTCAGCCTCAAGTCGATCGACGCGGCCAGCGTGGGCGACGCCATCGACTACCTCGCCGAGCAGGGCGTTGACGGGGTGGTCGTGGTGGCGCCGCAGCGCTCGGCCGCGCGGGCCCTGGAGAACCTGCCGACCGGCCTGCCGGCGGTGGCGGTCGAGGGCACGCACAGCGCCGACGTCTCGGTGGTGTGCATCGACCAGGTGGAGGGCGCCAAGCTCGCCACCCGGCACCTGCTCGACCAGGGCCACGAGACGGTCTGGCACGTCAGCGGCCCGGCCGACTGGCTGGAGACCCAGGGCCGGGTCGACGGCTGGCGGGCCGCTCTGGAGGAGGCCGGCCGGCCGGTGCCCGAGCCGCTGGCCGGCGACTGGAGCCCGCGCGCCGGTTACGAGGCGGGCAAGAGCCTGGCCGCGATGGACGGCGTCACGGCCGTCTTCGCGGCCAACGACCAGATGGCGCTCGGCGTGCTGCGCGCCCTGTCGGAGATGGGGGTGCGGGTTCCCGGCCAGATCAGCGTGGTCGGCTTCGACGACATCCCCGAGTCGGAGTTCTTCTCGCCGCCGCTCACGACGGTCAGGCAGGATTTCGACGTGGTGGGCCGGCACTGCATCGAGGTGCTGCTGCGGCAGATCGACGTGGGACCCACCGCGTACGAGCGCCTGGTCGTCCGGCCCAGCTTCGTCGTCAGGGCCAGCACGGCCCCAGTTAGGTAGATGCTGTCAGGTAGATGATTGGCATGCCCCCGGAAACTCCCTGGAGTTCAATGTGAACGCTAACAAATACGTGGTCGGAGTGGACTTCGGCACGCTCTCAGGGCGTGCCGTCGTCGTACGTGTGAGCGACGGCGCCGAGCTGGGCAGCGCCGTCCACGAGTACGCCAACCGCGTCATCGAGCACACTCTTCCCGGCACGGACGTGCGGCTCGGCCCCGACTGGGCCCTGCAGTCGCCGCAGGACTGGATCGACGTGCTGAAGGTCGCCGTGCCCCAGGCGATCGCCGCCGCGGGCGTGCGCCCCGAGGAGATCGTCGGCATCGGCACCGACTTCACCGCCTGCACCGTCCTGCCCACCACGGCCGACGGCACCCCGCTCTGCTTCGAGACGCCCGCCGAGCCGCACGCCTGGCCCAAGCTGTGGAAGCACCACGCCGCCCAGCCGCACGCCGACCGGATCAACGAGACGGCCGCGCGCCGGGGCGAGAGCTGGCTGCCGCGCTACGGCGGCAAGATCTCCTCCGAGTGGGAGTTCGCCAAGGGGTTGCAGGTCCTGGAGGAGGCCCCCGAGGTCTACGCCAGGGCCGAGCGCTGGATCGAGGCCGCCGACTGGATCATCTGGCAGCTCACCGGCGTCGAGAGCCGCAACATCTGCACGGTCGGCTACAAGGGCGTCTTCCAGGACGGGAGCTACCCGTCGGCGGAATACCTCGCCGAGCTCAACCCGGGCTTCGCCGGATTCGTCGGCAAGCTCGCCACCGGTGCGGTCGGCGACGACGTCAACGGCGTCAAGCTGGCCCCGCTGGGCGGCCTCGCCGGGCGGGTGACGGCCCGGGCCGCCGAGTGGACCGGCATCCCCGAGGGCGTCGCCGTGGCCGTCGGCAACGTGGACGCGCACGTCACGGCCGCCGCCGCGGACGCCGTCCGGCCCGGCCAGATGGTGGCCATCATGGGCACCTCCACCTGCCACATCATGCCCAGCGACCAGCTCGCCGAGGTGCCGGGGATGTGCGGCGTGGTCCAGGACGGCATCGTGCCCGGCCTGTGGGGCTACGAGGCCGGCCAGTCGGCCGTCGGCGACATCTTCGCCTGGTACGTGGACAACTTCGGCACCGACGGGCACGAGCAGCTCACGGCGCTGGCCGAGAAGCAGGCCGTGGGCCAGCACGGACTGGTCGCGCTCGACTGGTTCGGCGGCAACCGCTCGGTGCTGGTCGACCACAACCTCTCCGGGGTGATCGTCGGCCAGACCCTGGCCACCAGGCCCGAGGACGTCTACCGGGCCCTCATCGAGTCCACCGCGTACGGCGCCCGCATGATCGTGGAGACGTTCGAGAAGTCGGGCGTGCCGGTCGAGGAGTTCGTGGTCGCCGGCGGCCTGCTGAAGAACCCCTTCCTCATGCAGGTCTACGCCGACGTGCTGCGCCGCCCGCTGTCGGTCATCGGCTCCGACCAGGGGCCCGCGCTCGGCTCGGCCATCCACGCGGCCGTCGCCGCCGGGTCCTACCCCTCGATCGAGGAGGCGGCCGCGGCCATGGGCAAGCGCACCGAGAACGCGTACGTGCCCGACGCGGCCCGCGCCGACGCCTACGACCGGCTCTACGCCGAGTACCGCAGGCTCCACGACTTCTTCGGGGACGGACGGATGTTGCACACGCTGCGCGCGATCAGGAACGAGGCACAGGCTTGATGGACACGAGGAAGATCGTCGCTGACCTGCACGCCGAGCTGGTCCGCTACAACCTGGTGGTCTGGACGGCCGGTAACGTCTCCGGCCGGGTCCCGGGCGAGGACCTGTTCGTCATCAAGCCCTCCGGGGTCTCCTACGACGAGCTGACGCCGGAGAACATGGTCGTGTGCGACCTCGACGGCAACCTGGTGGAGGGCGAGCACTCGCCGTCCAGCGACACGGCCGCGCACGCGTACGTCTACCGCAACATGCCCGAGGTCGGCGGCGTCGTGCACACCCACTCCACCTACGCCTCCGCCTGGGCCGCCCGCGGCGAGGCCATCCCGTGCGTGCTGACCGCGATGGCCGACGAGTTCGGCGGCGAGATCCCGATCGGGCCGTTCGCCCTCATCGGCGACGACTCGATCGGCCAGGGCATCGTCGAGACGCTCAAGGGTCACCGCTCCAAGGCGGTCCTGATGCGGAACCACGGCGTGTTCAGCATCGGCAAGGACGCCAAGGCCGCCGTGAAGGCCGCCGTGATGTGCGAGGACGTCGCGCGTACGGTGCACGTGGCCCGCCAGCTCGGCGACCCGCTGCCCATCGCGCAGGACGACATCGACCGCCTGTACGACCGCTATCAGAACGTCTACGGACAGAGGAGCCCGCGTTGAACATCTGGTTTCTGACCGGCAGCCAGGGACTGTACGGCGAGGACACGCTGCGCCAGGTGGCGGAGCAGTCCCAGCGGATCGCCGAGCAGCTCCCCATGCCGGTGGAGTGGAAGCCCGTCCTGACCGACGCCGCGGCCATCCGGCGGGTGATGCTCGAGGCCAACGCCGACGACGAGTGCGCCGGCGTGATCGCGTGGATGCACACGTTCTCCCCGGCCAAGATGTGGATCGCCGGGCTCGACGCGCTGCGCAAGCCGCTGCTCCACCTGCACACGCAGGCCAACGTGGAGCTGCCGTGGAGCTCCATCGACATGGACTTCATGAACCTCAACCAGGCCGCGCACGGCGACCGCGAGTTCGGGCACATCCAGACCCGGCTCGGCGTGCCGCGCAAGACCGTGGCCGGGCACGTCTCCGACCCGTCCGTGGGCGAGCGCATCCTGACCTGGGTGCGGGCCGCCAAGGGCCTGGCCGAGGTGCGCACGCTCAAGCTGGCCCGCTTCGGCGACAACATGCGCGACGTGGCGGTCACCGAGGGCGACAAGGTCGAGGCGCAGCTCCGCTTCGGCGTCTCGGTGAACACCTACGGCGTCAACGACCTGGTCGAGGTCGTGGACGCCGTCCCCGACGCCGACGTGACGGCGCTGGTCAAGGAGTACGCCGAGCAGTACACCGTGGCCCCCGAGCTGCTCGGCGAGCGCAACGACTCGCTGCGCTACGCGGCCCGGATCGAGCTGGGCCTGCGGAGCTTCCTGGAGGCGGGCGGCTTCAAGGCGTTCACCACGAACTTCGAGGACCTCGGCGGCCTGCGCCAGCTCCCCGGCCTGGCCGTGCAGCGGCTCATGGCCGACGGGTACGGCTTCGGCGGCGAGGGCGACTGGAAGACCTCGGTCCTCCTGCGCACCCTCAAGGCCATGGCTGACAAGGGGACGCCCGGCGGCACCTCCTTCATGGAGGACTACACCTACCACCTGACGCCCGGCCAGGAGCTCATCCTGGGCGCGCACATGCTGGAGGTCTGCCCGTCCATCGCGGCCGGCACGCCGTCGTGCGAGATCCACCCGCTGAGCATCGGCGGCCGCGAGGACCCGGTCAGGCTCGTGTTCGACGCCGAGCCCGGCCCCGGCATCGTGGTCGGCCTGGCCGACATGGGCGACCGGTTCCGCCTCGTCGCCAACGAGATCGACATCGTGTCGCCGCCCGAGCCGCTGCCCAAGCTGCCGGTGGCCCGCGCGGTCTGGAGCCCGCGGCCGAACCTGCGCACCTCCACCGAGTCGTGGCTCACCGCCGGCGCGCCGCACCACACGGTGCTGTCCACGGCCGTCGGCCGCGAGGAGCTGACCGACCTGGCCGACGTGCTGGGCGTGGAGCTGGTGGTCATCGACGCCGACACCACGACCGAGCGGTTCACCAAGGAGCTGCGCTGGAACCAGGCGTACTACCGCCTGGCCCAGGGCTTCTAACTCTCGTCCCGAGGTTTCTCGGGGGCGTTCCTGCGCTGCTCCTCGGCGCGCTCGCGGCAGCGGCGCAGGAACTCCTCGTCGTCGTCGGGACTGGTGGCGGCGAAGCGGCCGGGACGGTCGTACTCGGGGAAGGCGCTGGGCCGCGTGACGGCCTGGGTGCGCTCGGGCCGGCCCGCCACCAGCCAGGCGATCGACCCGATCAGCGGGAACAGCAGCACGATCAGCACCCAGCCGATCTTCGGCAGGTTCCGGCAGAGCGGGTCGGGCGTGGTGATCACATCGAAGACGCAGTAGAGCCAGAGAGCGAGCGTGACCAGGCCGAGAACCTGGGACAAGTAGAGCACGGCACACCTCCGGTCAGCGGCACCTGAAACTAGCGGTACCCGCGCGGGCTGACAAGGCGTCGCTGTGGGAAGGTAAGGCCGTGACGCTGACCAATTGGGCTGGAAACACCACATTCCAGGCAAGCAATGTCCATCATCCGACCTCGCTCGACGAGCTCCAGCGGCTCGTCGCGGCCAGTGCCCGGGTGCGGGCACTGGGCAGCGGACACTCCTTCAACCACGTCGCCGACACCACCGGCGATCTCGTGGTGCTGGACCGGATGCCGGACCTGGTGGAGATCGACAGCGCGGCGGCCAAGGTGCGGGTGGGGGCGCGCATGACGTACGCGCGGCTCGCGCCGCTGCTGCACGAGGCCGGGTTCGCGCTGGCGAACATGGCCTCGCTGCCGCACATCTCCGTGGCCGGCTCGGTCGCCACGGGCACGCACGGCTCCGGCGACGGCGTGGCGAGCCTGGCCGCCGCCGTGTCCGGGATCGACCTCGTCACCGCCGACGGCTCGCTGCTGTCGCTCTCGCGCGGGGACGCCGACTTCCCCGGCGCGGTGGTCTCGATCGGCGCCCTCGGCGTCGTCGCCTCGCTGACGCTCGACCTCGTGCCCGCGTTCGAGCTGCGCCAGTACGTCCGCGAGGGCCTGCCGGCGGACGCGCTCGGCGACTTCGACGCGATCATGTCGAGCGGCTACAGCGTCAGCCTCTTCACCGACTACCGCGACACCCGCGTCTGGCTCAAGCGCGCGGAGGAGCTGACCGGCCCCGACTGGTACGGCACCACCCCCGCCGACGCCCCCCGCCACCCCCTGCCCACCATGCCCGCCGACAGCTGCACGGTGCAGATGGGCGTCCCCGGCCCCTGGCACGAGCGGCTCCCGCACTTCCGCCCCGACTTCCCGCCCAGCGGCGCCGGCGACGAGCTGCAGTCGGAGCTGCTGCTGCCCAGGGAGCACGCGGTCAAGGCGCTGCGCGAGCTGTTCGCGATCGGCGACCGCATCCGCCCGGTCCTGCAGATCTCCGAGGTCCGCTCGGTGGCCGCCGACGACCTGTGGCTCAGCCCCTTCCACGGCCGCGACAGCGTGGGCATCCACTTCACCTGGGTGAAGGACGTCGCCGCGGTGACGCCGGTGCTGGAGCTGGTGGAGGAGACGCTGGCGCCGTTCGACCCGCGGCCGCACTGGGGCAAGCTGTTCACCCGGTGGCCCCGGTGCCCCGAGCGGTTCCGCTCGCTGGTGGGGCGGCTCGACCCCGAGGGCAAGTTCTCCAGCGACTTCACGCGGATACTGCTGGGGGAGTAGCGCTCCCCTGAGGGCTTGCGCCCCCGGACGTAGTGGTCCACCGGTCCGGGGGACGATGTGCCGGGCCCGCGCGTCGGACATCGTTGGGGCATGACCGATCACCCGTTCAGGTTCGGCACGGTCGCCGGACAAGCCCCCGACGCCGGCGCGTGGGCCGGCCTGTCCCGCCGGGCGGAGAGCCTCGGCTACTCGACCCTGCTGGTGCCCGACACACTGGGCACGCTGTCGCCGTTCACGGCCGCCGCCGTCGCCGCCACGGCCACGACGACCCTGCGCGTCGGCACGTACGTCCTGAGCGCCCCCAACCGGACGCCGCAGGCCGTGGCGTGGGAGACGGCCACGCTGCACAAGCTCACCGGCGGCCGGTTCGAGCTGGGCCTGGGGGCCGGGCGGCCGGACGCCGAGCGCGACGCGGCCACGCTCGGGGTCAGGTTCGGCACGCCGGGGCAGCGCATCGAGCGGCTCGCGCAGACCATCGACGCCGTCGAGGACGTGCGGGTCCTGGTGGCCGCGGCCGGCACGAAGCTGCTGCGCCTGGCCGCCATGAAGGCCGACACGGTCGCGCTCGGCGTGCCCCCGCACTACACCGAGGAGCAGGTGGCGGCCAAGCTGGACGAGCTGTACGAGCTGGCCGGCGACCGCTTCCACGACCTGGAGCTGGGCATGAACCTGGCGTGCGCCGGGGCGGAGCCCCCGCCGTGGGCCCTGGAGCGCTTCGGCCGCACCGGCACCGGCATCCTCACGGGCACGCCCCAGGAGATGGCCGACACGCTGCTGCGGCGCAGGGACCGCCTCGGGGTCTCCTACGTGTCGGTGAACGCCCAGTTCATGGACGCCTTCGCGCCGGTCGTGGAAAGGCTCGCCGGTACCTGACGCAACCTGACAGGTACGGCTGCCACGATCGTCCCCATGACCGCCAAGGGAACCTTCGACACCGCCAACTGGACTCCCCAGCCGCCCTTCGACGACCGCGACGGCGTCACCCTCGGGCTCGTGACCCTGGACAAGACCTGGTACGGCGACCTGACCGGCACCAGCGTCGTCACCATGACGGTGGCCACCACCCCGGTGGAGACCTCGCGGTCCTACGTGGCCCTGGAGCGCGTCGAGGCGACCCTCGACGGGCGGGCGGGCAGCTTCGTCGTGCAGCATGACGCGGTGAGCGACAAGGGCGAGCAGTCGCTGCGGGTCAGAGTCGTCCCGGACTCGGCGACGGGGGAGTTGCGCGGCCTCCGGGGCGAGATCGGCATCGCCGTCGCCGCCGACGGCACCCACTCGTACACCTTCGACTACACATTCTGAAGTTCGGCGCGACAATCGTGCCATGCCGACAAGTCACTGGGCGTGGGGGCCCGAACCTGGCGAGCCCGAACTGCGGGAGATCGCCCGGTTGTTCAGCGAGCACACGGGGCTGGGCGAACCGGCCTCGTGGGAGCCACCCGTGCCGTTCTCCCCGGCGCTGGTGCCCAGGTCCGGGCTCCCCGTGCCGCCGCTGCCGTTCTGCACGGACGACCCGTACGAGCGGGCCGTGCGCACCTACGGGCAGGCCTACCGCGACCTGATCCGCGCCTACCGGGGCGACTTCGCCAACGCCCCCGACCTGGTGGCGCTGCCCCGGAACGAGGACGAGGTCGCGCAGGTCCTGGAGTGGGCCTCCGACCGGGGCGTGCCGGTGGTGCCCAGGGGCGGCGGCACGAGCGTCGTGGGCGGCGTCGAGGCCCGCTTCGACGGCCCGTCCCTGTGCCTGGACCTCGGCCGCATGAACCGCGTCCTGGAGGTGGACGAGACCTCGCAGGCGGCCCTCGTGGAGGCCGGCGCGACGGGGCCCGGGATCAACGCCGGGCTGCCCGACGGGCTGCAGCTGCGCTTCTTCCCGCAGTCGTACGAGTTCTCCACGCTCGGCGGCTGGATCGCGACCCGGGCCGGCGGGCACTTCGCCACCCTGCACACCCACATCGACGACCTCGTCGAGTCGATCCGGGCCAGCACCCCCGCCGGCGTGTGGGAGTCGCGCCGGGTGCCGGGCTCCGGCGCGGGGCCGTCGCCGGACCGCTGGCTGCTCGGCTCGGAGGGCGCCCTGGGCGTGATCACCCGCGCCTGGGTGCGCGTCCACCGGCGCCCGCAGCACAAGGTCTCGCTGCCGGTGCGGTTCGCGGAGTGGGAGGCCGGGGTGATGGCCGTGCACGACCTGGCGCAGTCGGGCCTGCACCCCGCCAACTGCCGCCTGCTGGACGCCCGGGAGGCCGCGCTGACCTCCGGCGGCGACGGGCGGCAGGCCGTGCTCATCCTCGGCTTCGAGTCGGCCGACCATCCCGTGGACGCGTGGGTGTCGCGGGCCCTGGAGATCGTCTCCTGGCACGGAGGAGCCGCCGGCGAGGCCCGCCAGGACGTCGCGTGGAAGGGCGCGTTCACCCGCATGCCCTACCTGCGCAACGCCTACCCGGGCCTGGGCGTGATCGCCGAGACCGTCGAGACGGCCGTCACCTGGGACCGCTTCCCGGCCCTGCACGAGGCCGTCATGGCGGAAGGGGAGGCCGGGACCACGACGTGCCGCCTGGCCTTCGCCTACCCGGACGGACCCGCGCCGTACTACACGATCGTCGTGCCCGCCGAGAAGGGCGCCGAGCTGGAGCAGTGGGACGACCTCAAGCGCCGCGTCTCCGAGACCGTCCTGCGCATGGGCGGGACGATCACCCATCACCACGCCGTGGGCCGCGACCACCGCCCCTTCTACGACCGGCAGCGGCCCGACCCGTTCGCCCTCGCGCTCAAGGCCGCCAAGGCCGCCCTGGATCCCCGGGGGATCCTCAATCCGGGGGTGCTGATCTGATCCGTTCTTTCCAGTAATGTGCCGACCAGCCGGTATGTAACGGGAGGAGCGCGTCGTGTGGGACCCCGAACTCGCCGAACTGCGGCGCCGCAGGGAGCAGGCCGAGCGCATGGGAGGCGAGGAACGGGTCGCCCGCCAGCACGCGACGGGCCGCCTGACCGTCCGCGAGCGGCTGGCGGCCCTCACCGACAGCTGGCAGGAGGTCGGGGCGCTCACCGGTCACGCGAACGCCGACGGGTTCACGCCGTCCAACGTCATCATCGGGCGGGCCCGGCTGGCCGGGCGCCGCGTCGTCGTGGCGGGGGACGACTTCACCGTACGCGGCGGGGCCGCCGACGCCGCCATCCACGAGAAGCAGGTCCTGGCCGAGCGCATGGCGGGCGAGATGAGGGTGCCGCTCGTCCGGCTGATCGACGGCACGGGCGGCGGGGGCAGCGTCAAGCAGATGGAGGAGTACGGGCGTACGTACGTGCCGGCGAACCCCGGCTGGGACCAGGTGGTGGCCAACCTGGGCCGGGTCCCGGTGGTCGCGCTCGCCCTGGGCCCCGTCGCCGGGCTGGGCGCGGCCCGGCTGGTCACGTCCCACGTCTCGATCATGGTCAAGGAGCTCTCGCAGGTGTTCATCGCGGGCCCGGCCGTGGTGGAGGCGGGGATGGGGGAGAGCGTGGGCAAGGAGGAGCTCGGCGGCTGGCGTACGGTGTCGGCGGCCGGCACGGTCGACCTGGTGGCGGATTCGGAGCCGGAGGCGTTCGAGCTGACCGCGCGGGTGCTGTCGTACCTGCCCCAGAGCGCCTGGCAGCCACCTCCGGTCGGCACGCCCACCGACGCCCCGGACCGGGTCTCGCCCGAGCTGCGCGACATCGTGCCCCGGGACCGCCGCCGCCCCTACGACATGCGCGCGATCCTGGGCCTGGTCTTCGACACGGGCACGGTCATGGAGCTGGGCCGGCGCTTCGCCCCCTCCGTGATCACCGCCCTGGCCCGCCTGGACGGGCACCCGGTGGCGGTCCTGGCCTCGGACCCGAACGTGTACGGCGGCGGCCTCACGGCCCAGGGCTCCGACAAGATGGCCCGCTTCGTCGACCTGGCGGAGACCTTCCACCTGCCGGTCGTCCACCTGGTCGACCAGCCCGGCTTCGTGATCGGCACGGCGGCAGAGCGGGCGGGCACGATCCGGCGGGGCGCCCGCGCCCTGGCGGCCGTCTACCAGTCGACGGTCCCGTGGGCCTCGGTCCTGGTCCGGCGGGTCTTCGGCGTGGCGGGCGCCGCCCACCGGCCCCACGACCGCTACAGCCTGCGCGTGGCCTGGCCCTCCGGCGACTGGGGGTCGCTGCCGATCGAGGGCGGGCTGGAGGTGGCCTTCAAGCGGATGCTGGCCGAGGCGGGCCCGGAGGCGGCCGCGCTGAAGGCCGAGATCGCCGGGCGGCTGGAGGCGGTCAGGTCGCCGTTCAGGACGGCGGAGGCGTTCCTGGTGGAGGACATCATCGACCCGGCGCGCACCCGCCCCGCCCTGACGGAGTGGGTCCACGACGCCTACGCGGTCCTGGACCCCGGCCCGAACCCCGCAGCCCGCCCCTGATCGGCGGGCCTCAGGCGTCCGGGCGGAAGCGGCGGGGCGGGGTGTGGATGTCGAAGCTCAGGCGCGGCTGGGCCAGCACCGAGTGCGGCACCGTGTCCGGGGTGATCAGCCCGAGACGCTCGAAGACGGGGAACCGCGCGGACGTGGCTGCGAGGTGGCGCGGGCGCATCACCGGGTGCCAGATGCTGTACGTGCCCACCCGCCCTCCCCTGCGCCGGTACCAGCCCAGGGTGGGATGGGTGAGCCGCTCCAGCCAGTCGGGCTCGCCCGCGAAGCCGTCGAGGCGGCCGAGCGGCTCGGGCAGTTCGGTCGCCTCACAGCTGGCGTGCCCGGCGCGCAGCCGCCAGCCGGCCGGCGTGGCGGCCCAGTCCGCCTCGATCCGGATGCGGTCGCGGTGCCACGGCATGCCCCACAGGTGGCGCGGGATCGCGACCACCGGGTGGTCGAGCGCGGTGCCGAAGAACCAGACGCCCGGCCGGCCGTACGCGGTGACGTACGCCCGGTAGTTGATCTGCCCGCAGTCGATGCCCACCTGCGGCAGGAAGCGGAAGTGGAAGTCCCGGTCGGTGAAGGCGACGGCGGAGACCAGGGCGCCGGGACCGTCCCCGAAGTCCGCCTTCATCGGGGCGAACCCCCTGGGCAGGTGCCTGGCCAGGGCGTCGGCGTCCACCCGGTAGCTGACGATGGCGAAGTCGTCCAGGTCCGTCCGAGCGTGGTACCAGCGCGGGCGCGGGCGAGGGGTCCCGGCGAACGTCATGGTTCACACCGTATGCCCCGGGAACGGTCGGCGCTGTAGCGTAAAAGTGGTGGCCGCGAGGGTGTGGCCTGTGAAATGGTCGGGTTCTGATGATCCGGTGGACCGAGGCAGGGCAGGAACGATCGGCGATCTGGCGTTCGGCGCTGGACGTGCCGCCGCCAGGGCGCGTCATCGTCGCCGACGACCGGATGAGCGCCGCCACCGCCTACCGCCTGGCCTGCGAGGGCACCGCGCTGCTGTGGCGCGGCGACTTCCACAACGCCCGCCAGCTCCTCGACGCCATGGCCCGGCGCTGCAAGCCGGCCGCCCCGGACAGCGACTTCTACCGCTACCGCCAGGCCCGCTCCCAGCGCGCCCGCACGCTCGGCATGCTGCTCATCCCCTACGCCGAGGGCCACGTGGTGCCGCTGCGCCGGGCGCCGGACGTGCGGCCGGCCTGCGCGGAGGTCTACGGGCCCGACGCCCCGCCCGCGGTCGGCCAGCTCCGCGAGCTGCTCGGCCTGATCGGCGCGCACGAGTGGCGCGAGAAGGGCGTGCACGTCCCGGCGCTCGGCGCCCGCATCCACCCGCACCACGGCGTGTTCTCCCCGATCCGCGGCGAATACGTCGATCTGGTCGCCGAGGCGCCGCTGCCGGACGACCGGCTGGCCTTCGACGTCGGCACCGGCACCGGTGTGCTGGCCGCCGTGCTGGCCAGACGCGGTGTCCGGCACGTCGTGGCCACCGACCTCGACCGCCGGGCCGTCGAGTGCGCCGGTGACAACGTCGCCCGCCTCGGCCTGGACGACCAGGTGGAGGTCGTGCGGACCGACCTGTTCCCGCCGGGGCGGGCGCCCCTGGTCGTCTGCAACCCGCCGTGGCTGCCCGCCAAGCCGTCCTCGCCGCTCGACCACGCCGTCTACGATCCGGGCGGGCGGATGCTGGGCGGTTTCCTGGGCGGGCTGGCCGAGCACCTGGAGCCGGCGGGCGAGGGCTGGCTGATCCTGTCCGACCTGGCCGAGCACCTCGGGCTGCGCACCAGGGCCGAGCTGCTGGAGGCGTTCGAGCGGGCCGGGCTGCGGGTGGCCGCCCGGATGGACGTCGCGCCCCGCCACCGCCGGCCGCGCGACGCGGACGACCCGCTGCACGCGGCCCGCGCCGCCGAGGTGACCTCGCTGTGGCGGCTCAGGCGCTGAACGCCTTGCGGTAGGCCGACGGCGACGTACGCATGGCGCGGGTGAAGTGGTGCCGGAACGTCACCGGGCTCTCGAACCCGACCGCCGCCCCGATCTCCTCCACCGGCGCCGCCGTCGACTCCAGCATCGGCAGGCTGGCGGCCACCCGCTGCGAGATCACCCACCGCAGCGGGCTCGTCCCGGTCTGCCGCTTGAAGTGCCTGATGAACGTGCGCTCCGACATGTGCGCGACCCCGGCCAGGCCGGCGACGGTGATCGGGTCCGTCAGGTGGTCGAGGGCCCACGCCATGGCCCTGGCCACCGCGTCGTCGTCCTCCACCGGCGTGACCGCGGCCTCGATGAACTGCGCCTGGCCGCCCTCCCGGTGCGGCGGGACGACCAGGCGGCGGGCCACGGTGTTGGCCACGCCGGGGCCGTGGTCGCGACGTACGAGGTGGATCAGCAGGTCGAGCCCCGCCGCGCTGCCCGCGCTGGTCAGCACGTCGCCGTCGTCCACGTACAGGACCGAGGGGTTGACCCGGATCTCGGGGTGGCGTTCCTGGAGCAGCTCGGCGTACTTCCAGTGGGTGGTCGCCGCGCGGCCGTCCAGCAGCCCGGCGGCCGCCAGCGCGAACGCGCCCGAGCAGATCGAGACCATGCGCGCGCCGCGCCCGTGCGCCTCCCGCAGCGCGGACACGAGCGGGCCGGAGACGGGTCCCCGCACGTCCGCCACGCCGGGCACGATCACCGTGTCGGCCCCGGCCAGCACGTCGAGCCCGTGGTCCGCCCGCATGGTGAACCCGCCCACGACCCGGAGCGGCTCCGGCGTCTCCGCGCACACCTTGAGGTCGTACCAGGGCGGCTCCAGCTCGGGGCGGGGCAGCCCGAAGATCTCCACCACGCAGCCGAGCTCGAACGGCGCCATGCCGTCGAACGCGAGCACGGCCATCCGGTGTGGCCTGGTCGGCGATGGCAACAGCATGCCCGCATGTTAGCCGCAGCTTTTCAGCGGCAGAGGAGATATATGCACATTTCGGGAGTACAGACCGTTTTGCCCGATCACCGCTACGAGCAGGCGGAGATCACCGAGGCGTTCTCCCGGCTGACCGAGTGCGACGAGGAACTGCTCAGACGATTCCACGCGGCCACCGGGGTGGAGGGCCGTAACCTGGCGCTCCCACTGGCCGACTATGCCAAGCTCGACTCCTTCGCCAGAGCCAACGACGCCTACGTCGAGCAGGCGCTCGAGCTCGGCGAGCAGGCCTTGCGGGGCGCGCTGCGCAAGGCGGACGTGCCCCCGGAGAAGGTCGACCACCTGCTGTTCTGCTCGACCACCGGCCTGGCCACGCCCTCGCTGGACGCCAAGCTGGCCCAGCGGATGGGGCTACGGCCCGACGTGAAACGGGTGCCGGTGTTCGGCCTGGGCTGCGCGGCGGGCGCGGCCGGGCTCTCGCGCCTGCACGACTACCTGCGCGGCTGGCCCGACCACGTCGCCGTGCTGGTCTGCGTGGAGCTGTGCTCGCTGACGATCCAGCGCGACGACACCTCGATCGCGAACCTGGTGGCCAGCGGGCTGTTCGGCGACGGCGCGGCGGCCGTCGTGGCGACCGGACGCGGGCACGGCCCCGAGGTCGTCGCGACCCGCAGCAGGCTCTACCCCGGCACCGAGCACCTCATGGGCTGGGACGTGGGCGACCACGGGTTCCGCATCGTGCTGGACGCGGACCTGACCCATTTCGTGGAGGAGGTGCTGGCGGCCGACATCAAGGCGTTCCTGGCGGACTACGGCCTGACGCCCGATCAGGTGGCCACCTGGGTGTGCCATCCCGGCGGGCCCAAGGTCATCGCCAAGATCGTGGAGACGCTCGGCCTGGCGCCCAAGGCCCTGGACGTGACCTGGCGCTCGCTGCGCGAGTACGGCAACCTGTCGTCGGTCTCGGTGCTCCACGTGCTCCAGGAGACCCGCGGCCGGCCCGGCACTCCGGCCGTGATGATGGCGCTGGGGCCGGGGTTCTCCGCCGAGTTGCTGCTGCTGCACTGGTGACGGCGTACGCGCTGCTGATCGGGCTGGTCGTCCTCGAACGGCTGGCCGAACTCGTCGTGGCCCGGCGCAACCTGGCCTGGGCCAGGTCCCGGGGCGGCGTCGAGTACGGCAGGCGGCACTATCCCTGGATCGTCCTGGCCCACGTGGCGCTCCTGGTCGCCGCGCCGGCCGAGGTCTGGCTGCTCGGCCGCCCCTTCGTGCCCGCGCTCGGCTGGCCCATGCTCGCCGTCGTCGCGCTGGCCCAGGGGCTGCGCTGGTGGTGCGTGGCGACGCTGGGCCGGCAGTGGAACACGCGCGTCGTGGTGGTGCCGGGGATGCCGCTGGTGCGGCGGGGGCCGTACCGGTGGTTGCGGCACCCCAACTACGTGGCCGTGGTGGCCGAGGGGATCGCGCTGCCGCTCGTCCACACGGCCTGGCTGACCGCGCTGGTCTTCACCGTGGCGAACGCGGTGCTGCTCGCCGTGCGGATCCGCGTGGAGGATCGGGCCCTGGCGCTCATCGGGCCGGATCCGGCCGGGAGACCGTGATCTCCGTCAGGCCCTCCGGCGGCTTTCCCGGGTGGAGGCCGGTCAGCAGCGTGCTGACCGTGTAGAGGTGCCAGGCCAGGGCGGGCTTCTGGACCACGGGGTCGGCGAAGAGGGCGCGTACCTGGTCCGGGTGCACGATGGGGGCGAGGGCGTCGAGGCTGCCGATCACCTGCTCGCGCAGCACGTCCGTGAGCGCGGGGCCGGGGCTGGTGCGCCAGCTCCACCCGCCTCCGGTCTTCGCGGTGGGCATGTGCTCGGGCAGGCGCCGGCGCCAGAAGGGCCGGGTCATGCCCTCGGCGAACCGCCACGGTTTCCCCTCGATCGGGACGTCCCGCAGCTTCGGGGCGAATCGCAAAATAAGGGCATAAATCACCTCTTCGGAGAGGCGCCAGCCCTGGTCCAGGCTCAGCGCCGCCCGTACCACGCGGTTGTCCAGGAACGGCCGTACGGGGTCGCCGCGCCGCAGCGCGCCCGCCCGCGCGCTGGCCTGCCAGCGGCCGACCTTGTACCAGATGTAGATGTGGTCCAGCGCCTCCAGCCGGTTCGGCCGGGCCCGCCACGGCCGGGCGAGCTCGCGCGCGTGCTCGTTCGCCTCGGCGGTGAACAGCTTCTCGTCCTTGCGGAAGGTGTTGTCGATGCGCCGCAGCAGCGCCTTGTCGCTCAGGTCGGTCTGGAGCAGGTTCAGGCTGCCCGCGCGCAGCGTCTCGCCACTCTGCCCCGACATGGTGGGCTTGCCGGAGTAGGGGAGGTAACTCACGATCGACTCGTACGCCGAGGTCATCCCCTCGCACGTGCGCAGCGTCTCCCAGGCCCGGCTGAGCGGGTGCTCCACCAGCACCGCGTCCTTCGCGGCGGTCTGCGGCGGGGCGATGACCGTGTGCTCCACCCCCAGCCGGGCCGCGATGCGCCGCGCGATGATCACGTCGGGATGCGTGTCCAGGCCGTTCGTCGTCACCCGGAACGGCACCCGCGCCGCGTGCAGCAGCGCCGCCAGGATGCGGGTGTCCCGCCCGCCGGTCAGCGCCAGGTTCACCGGCTCGTCCAGCTCGCGCAGCGGGGCCACGGTGGCCAGCAGCGCGTCGGCCAGCTCGCCGATCGCCGCCCGCTTGCGCCGCGCCGACGTGGGGGCGGGCGCCGCCTCCGGCAGCGGGGTCTCGGTGATGGCGCGCACGCCGTCCCGCACGACGAGCCGCGAGCTGGGCCGCAGCGCCGAGACCCCCTTGTACGGCGTCTCGTCCGACAGGAAGAACCCCTGCCTGACCATCGTCTGGAGGGCGAGCACGTCGTGCTCCACCCGGTCGTCCGGCCGGGCCGCCAGGTGCACCAGCAGGGCGCGGCTGCCGACCACGTGCAGCTCGGGCGTCTCGGCGTAGAAGACGGGGCAGACCCGGTTGATCGCGGTGCTCGCGGTCAGCTCGCCGTCGCGGGCGATCCAGGCCGAGAAGCAGCCGCCCACGGAGTCGTCGGGGAGCCTGGTCACGTCGGACGGGTCGGCCAGGTGGCCGTTCAGCCCGAGGATCCGGCCGTCGTGCTCGGAGATCAGTGGCGGCTGCCGCGAGTCGTCGGGCTCGTTGGTCCACGCGAACAGCGAGACACCCCGGCCGTGCCATTCGCGGCCGCGAATGACGTCGGGCGGCACGGGAAAGGCCGGTTCGATAACGGATCGAACTCTGTTTAGGACATGGGCGGAAATGTCCTGCCGCTTTGCGGCTATGCCCAAATAGACGCGCACCCCGACATGCCTACCTCAACTACCTCATTTGTCACAACCGATCACGCGTAGATCGCGGTTTGCGCTCGCTTGAGTCACCGGCCAGGCCATCGCGAACCGGCTTCCGTCGTACGACTCGGAGGTGGTTGAGATGAAATTTCGTCTCTTGGCGGTCGGTGTCGGGCTTATAGCCCTTCTCGGATTGGCGGCCTGCGGCGGCGGCAGCAGCGGCGGCGAAAGCGCCACGAGCGGTCAGAAAGCACCCCTGTCAAGTCAGAACGAGCAACCCGCCGTTCCCCGGAAATCATCCAAGCCGGCCCAGGCCGACGCCGAGGGCAAGGACCAGGACGAGAGCGAGCGGGATACGACGACGGCGCAGATCTCCACGTTCGCCCTCGACGTGGACACCGCCTCGTACGGCTACGCCCGCCGTACCCTTCAGGAGGGCCGCTGGCCGGAGCCCGGCGAGATCCGCCCGGAGGAGTGGGTCAACTCCTTCCGGCAGGACTACCCGCAGCCCCCGGACGACGGCTTCGCCGTGCACGTCGACGGCGCGAAGCTGCCGTCGGGCGACGAGGCCGTCATGCGCGTGGGCCTGCAGACCCGCGCGTCCGACGCGGCCGAGCGGCGGCCCGCCAACCTCACGTTCGTGGTGGACGTGTCCGGCTCGATGGCCGAGGCCGGCCGGCTCGACCTGGTCAAGGCGGCGCTGCAGAAACTGCTCACCCAGCTGGCACCCGGCGACCAGGTCTCGATCGTGTCCTTCTCCGACCAGGCCACGGTGCTGGCCTCGATGACCCCGCTGACCGCCAGGAACGAGCTGAGCCACGCGATCGACCAGCTCACCATCGCCGGTGGCACGAACCTGGAGGCCGGGCTGGTCACCGGCTACCAGCAGGCTTCCCAGTCGTTCCGCCCCGCCGCCACGAACCGGGTCATCGTGCTCTCCGACGGCCTGGCCAACCAGGGCAGCACGCAGTGGCAGGCCCTCCTGGACCGGGTCAAGGAGTACGCGGGCAAGCAGGTCACGCTGCTCACGGTGGGCGTCGGCCGCGAGTACGGCGACGAGCTGATGGAGCAGCTCGCCGACAACGGCGACGGCATGGCCGTGTACATCAGCAGCGAGGAGGAGGCCGCCAAGGTCTTCGCCACGCAGTTGCCCGCCAACATCGAGCTGCGGGCACGCGACGCCAAGGCACAGGTCGTCTTCAACCCGGCGGTGGTGGAGAGCTACCGGCTCATCGGGTACGAGAACCGCGCCCTGGCCACGGAGGAGTTCCGGGACGACAGCCGCGACGGTGGCGAGATCGGCCCCGGCCACTCCGTCACCGCCCTGTACTCGATCAAGCTGAAGCCCGGCGCCAACGGCCAGCTCGCCCAGGCCACCGTGCGCTGGCAGGACCCCGACACCAGGGGCGCGTCGGAGGTCAGCGGGTCGCTGCAGTCCGGCGACCTGGCCGCCTCCGTCTGGGACAAGGCACCGATCCGGCTGCAGGTGGACGTCGTGGTGGCGGCGTTCGCGGTGTACATGCGCGACCGCGAGGCGTTCGGGCTGGACCTGCCCACGCTGGGCGAGCACGCCTCCCGGCTGGCCTCCGCCGCCGAGGACCCGATGGTGTCGGAGCTGGCCACGCTCATCGAACGGGCCAAGTCGGTCGGGTGACCCGCGGGGCGGCTCGGCCGGGCCTGGCCGGTCGAGCCGCCCTGTGGGGCTTCGGGCGATTCGCGAGTGTGCATCGGGGGTCGCGAAGTCGGCTACACTCGTACACGAAACAAGGGGCTATGGCGCAGTTGGTAGCGCGCCTCCATGGCATGGAGGAGGTCTGGGGTTCGAATCCCCATAGCTCCACAGGTGTGAAAGAGGGCCGTTCCCGTCATCCGGGGGCGGCCCTTTTCGCATGTGCGGGGGCCGTGGCGCCGCATTGTCGGGTGTTCGCCTGACACGCTCGCGCACCGGTCGTCCGTAGGCTCGCAACCGCTTCTCCGAAAGGTTGCCGATGTCCACCCCGTACCCGCCCTCATCGGGGCCCGCGCCAGCCTGGCCGCCGCAGGGGTTCGGCATGGCCGGGGCAGCGGGCGCGCACCCGGGCGGCTTCCCGCCGCCCGGGGCGCCGGGACCGCATGGAGGTGGCTTTCCGCCGCCCGGAGGGCAGGGCAGGCACGCGGGCGGGCACCGGCCGCCGCCCCGGCGTGGTGGCGGGGGCTCGAAGGGGCCGCTGATCGCCGTGGTGGCCGTGGCCGCCGTCGTGCTGCTCGCCGCCGGTGCGGCGGGGATCTGGTTCTTCCTCCAGAGCAGGCAGCCCGAACCCCCGGCGAGCTCGACGGGGGAGCGGCGCAGAACGGTCACGTCGCCGTCGCCGTCGGCCAAGCCCGTGAAACTGCGGCCGGTCACCGGCGACCAGCTCTGCTCAGCCGTTCCGGACGCCCTCCGCAAGAGCCTGGTCACCGACGGCCGGTACGGCGGGAGGCAGGCGTCCACGCCGGCCGCCACCGAGACCGAGAAGCGGGCCGCCTGCGCGTGGCACAACAGCAAGATGGACGTCGGCGGCGGCGTCCTGGGCCATCGCAGCCTGACCATCGCGGTCGCGGCCCGGAGCCCGGATGGCGGCAGCGCGCTCGACCACGCCAAGGACCGGTTCGAGGCGGACAGGAAGGGCCACGAGCGGCGGGTCAACGTCCGCGACGGCAAGCGGACCGACGGCAGGACCTCCGGCTCGGCCTTCGGCGAGCTCAAGGAGCTCGACCACGGCGACGCGTCCTACAGCCAGAGCTCGATCGGGCACAGCGGGCTCAAGGCCGCCGTGTTCGTCCGCCAGGGGCCCTGGCTGATCCAGGTCGAGTACGGCGGCAGTAACCGCACCGGCGCCAAGTACCCCTCCGGCGACGAGGTCCGGGCCGCGGCCGGGAAGGTCGCCGAGCGGGTCACCGCGGAGATGGCCAAGGCCGCCGGCAAGGTCAAGCTCGACGGGCCGTGCGCGATCCTCACGGCCGCGAACGTCGAGTCGGCGCTCTTCCGCACCGCCGAGGGCCCGTCGGTCGGCGGGAGCGACGGCCGCATCAAGCACACCACCTGCACCTGGCGGATCAGCGAGGAGGTCGCGCACGAGCCCGGCCAGGAGTTCACCGCCAGGGGTGGCGAGCTGCGCGTCCACCTGGTCGACTGGGGCGGCGGCGATTCCGGGGCGAAGTTCCAGTTCGACCGGGAGGCCGCGAAATTCGACCGCTACCGCGCCAAGGGCGGCATCGGCGACACCACCACCCACACGGACTACGAGCCCCGCCGGCAGCTCTCCGGACTCGGCGGGCAGGCGTTCGTCGTGCTCTCCTCGGCCACCAGGCCGGACAAGCCGGACGACAAGCCCATGCGGGAGATCCTGGTCAAGGTGCTGATCGGCGACCGGACGGTCGATTTCACCTTCAGGGGCACGACGGCCGGGGGCGGCGTCGTCGGCGCCGACGGCTACCAGGAGCCGGTCCTCGACCCCGCCGCCGCGGAACGGGCCCTGACCAAGCTGGCCAGGACGTTCGTCACCGGCCTGAAATGAGCCCCCGGCCCCTCAGGGCCTGCCGCCGGCGCCCGCCTGATGGTAATCTCGAACTGGAGTTCGTACACTGGGATCATGACTCCTGTGGAACTGCCCGAGATCTGGAGGCCGCCCATCGTGGAGCACGCGATCCGCGACGGCGCGGCCCGCTACCTGCTCGCCTGGGGCGACGACGCCCAGGGGGCGCGGTGGGGATACCTGCTGTGGCCGCCGACGACGCTGGAAGCGCGCTGGGTGCGCTGGGAGGAAATTCATCCGGTCGCGGGCGAGGACTACAGCGCGGTCCCGATCGCCGACCCCTTCACGTGGGCAGCATTCTCTGACTAAAGTCAGAGAATGGACGGCACGGCGATAAGGCAGGTGCGCCGCTTCCAGCGGACCGTGACGCAGCGGATCGGCGCGCTCAACGACAGGTTCCTGGCCCGGGACCGGCCTCTCGGCCAGTCCCGGGTGCTCTGGGAGATCGGGCCGGAGGGCAGCGAGATCCGCGCCCTGCGGGCCCGGCTCGACCTCGACTCCGGCTACATGAGCAGGCTGCTGCGCTCCCTGGAGGCCGACGGGCTCGTCGTGGTCGAGGGGAGCGGCCCCGACGGCAGGGTGCGCACGGCCCGGCTCACCCCGGCCGGGCTGGCCGAGCGGGAGGAGCTCGACCGGCGCTCCGACGAGGCGGCCGCCGCGATCCTCCAGCCGCTCCCCGCCGACTGCCGCGAGCGCCTGGTGGCCGCGATGGGCGAGGTCGAGCGCCTGCTGGCGGCCTCCATGGTCGCGATCGACGCGCTCGACCCGAGCCATCCCGCCGCCCGGCACTGCATCCGCGCGTACGTCGCCGAGCTGGCCCGCCGCTTCGACGGCGGCTTCGACCCGGAGCGCAGCATCCCGGCGGGCGACGAGGAGTTGCGGCCGCCCGCCGGGATGCTGCTGGTCGCCACGCTGCACGCCGAGCCGGTGGGCTGCGTGGCGCTGAAGCTGCACCCCGGCGACGCCACGGCCGAGATCAAGCGGATGTGGGTCGACCCGGCGACCCGCGGACTGGGGCTGGGTCGCCGGCTGCTCGCCGAGGCCGAGGCGCGCGCGGCCGGGCACGGCGCCCGCACGCTGCGGCTGGAGACGAACCGCGCGCTCACCGAGGCGATCGCCCTCTACCGGGCCTCCGGCTACGCGGAGGTCGCGGCGTTCAACGACGAGCCCTACGCCCACCACTGGTTCGAGAAGCGGCTGTGACCCCACGGTGGACGTCCGAGCCGCCTCCTCACACGAGTGGATTGAAGCGGTGGTATCCGGGGGCGGTCCATCCGGCGGGCAGGGTGCCGGCGAGGTGGACGTACTCGTCGACGTCGAACCGCACCACCGGCCGGTCCTCCCCCCACTCCACCCGGGCCCGGCCGGTGAGCTGCAGCGTCTCGCCACGCTCCCAGTCGGGGAACAGCAGCCCGGCCGCCGGGTCGAGCTCCAGGTTGCCCAGGGTCATGTACATGCCGTTGCCCGGGTAGTCGGCGAACTCCAGCGAGCGCGGGCCGGTGACGCGGACGAAGCCGGGGTTGCCGCCCCGGTGCGACACGTCCGCGCCGAAGCCCTGGGCGCGGGTGGCGATGAAGAACGTGTCCGCCGCCGCGATCCAGTCCAGGTGCCGCCGCCCGGGGGAGTCGCCCCGGCCGAGAACGGCGGGCGTGCCGGGCTCGGCGATGGGCTCGCGGGTCTGGATGTATTTCGGGCAGTTGGCGTAGACCTGCTCGGTCCAGACCACGAGGGAGTCCCCCGCGCGTACGGCGGTGCCGTTCACGCGCATCCTGCGCCGCGTGTGCGGCTCGATGGCCAGCAGGCCCACGTCCCGCTCCGCCGCGAACAGCCCGTGCAGCGGGTCGCCGGCCGCGGGCAGGGCGTGCAGCACGAGCGTGCGGTCGTCCTCCGGAGCGGCGAACCCGGCGGGCCCGGTGAGCAAGCCCGCCCAGAGCCGCCCGAGGTCGTCGGCGGCGCCGGCCACGATCATCCGCTGGTTCCGCAGGAACCCGGCCGCCACCTCGGGGATCTCCGCCCGGGCACGGGCGCTGCCGTGGTCCTCCAGCCGCACCCCCGCCCGCCGCTGCACGGCGACCTCTCCCGGATGCCTTCCCATTAGAAGAACCCGCAGGTCGGCGCGTCAGAGGTGGGCGCGGGCCGGTCTCCGCCGCCGTCGGGAGCGAAGATCTCCAGCCGGATGCCGTCGGGGTCCTCGAAGAACACGCCGCCCGAGGAAGCCCCCTCGCGATGCGGCACGATGCCGCCGTGGTGGAGGGTCGCGCCCAGCTCCTTGATCACCGTCTCCGCGCGCCGCACCGCGTCGAGGTCCGCCACCTGGAACGACAGGTGGTGCAGCCCCGGCCGGGCGGTGGCGAAGCGGCCCTCGCTCTGCTGCCACAGCGTCAGCACGAGCGTGCCGTCCTGCGCCAGGAACGCGTAGCGCCGCCCGTCCTCCTGGGACTCGCCCGCCACCGTGAACCCGAAGACGCGCCCGTAGAACTCCTTGGACTTGTCGAGATCGGTGACGTTGAGCCCGATGTGCCCGGTCTGGAAGGACATCCCACACTCCTCTAACGTTTGCCCTACTGGCTTGCCGTTAGAAGAACTATAACGGCAAATCTCGGCTTTTGGCGTTAGAAGAGGTCATTTCTTGTGTTCCCGGTAGTGCCTGGCCGCCCGGGCGCGGTTGCCGCAGGCCGTCGAGCACCACTCCTGACGTGGGTGTTCCTTGACGAAATAGAGCACGCAGCGCGGGGCCTGGCACGTGCGCAGCAGGCTCCGGTCCGGGCTCGCCAGGAACTCCACCGCCGCCGTGGCGAGCCGGCCGCGCAGGAGTGCGGACTCATCCACCCCGGCGGCGGGGGTCGTGGTGAGGGCCGGCGCGCCGTTCCAGGACAGTTGCGGGGCCGTGGGCGCGGCCAGGGCGGTGGCGTTGACCAGGGCCAGCGCCTTCTCGAACGCGGGCAGGTCCGGCGCGTCCGCCCGGCTCGGCGGGTCGGGGCTCACGGCCCTGGCGAACAGGGCGCGTACGGCCTGGCGCAGGCGTACGGTCTCCTGCCGCAACTCCTCCGTGGCCGTGAAGTCCGGGTCCAGGCCCAGGCCGGCCGCGTGCTCGCGGACCCAGGCCGTCATGCCGTCCACGCCCGACAGGTGGTCGACCGGGCCGGACCGGTCGGCCCTGATCGTGCTGACGAATTCCAGGATCAGGTAGGACATCTCCTCAATCTAACGCCGAACAGCACCTGCACCCGTGAGACGCCGGATCACGCCTCTCTCGGCCGGGTGAGGAGGCGGGCGGCCAGCAGTCCCAGCACCACGATGCAGAACAGGTCGAACCAGACGCTGAGCGGCGACAGGTCGCCCCGAATGGCCGCGTTGGGCAGGATCAGCGCCAGGAACGTGGTCTTGCCCGCCACGGCGGCCAGCGCCGCCGGCAGGCGCACGGGCGGGTGGAAGGCGGCCCACATGATGGCGGCCCCGAGCAGCAGTTGCAGCATGCCGCGGTGCTGCAGCAGTGCCTGCGTCATCGGGGCCGGGTCGGCCACCCCGTAGTTCCAGTCGAGGATGCCCACGTTCACCAGGGCGAGGACGGGGAGCGTGGTGATGGCGCCGATCAGCGCGAGTAACACGCGCAGGGCGGGTTCGGCACGGACGGGCAGCGACATGGGAGAGCCTCCTGGCGAGTGACGATAACCGTCAGCATAGCTGACGACTTTCCGGAAGCTCAAGGGTTCTACATTGGACGGCATGAGCGAGCGCGGCGCGGCTGAGCGGATTTCCACGGCCACCGGCTACATGCTGGTGCGCATCGGCGACTTCGCGCGGCAGCGCATCGAGGAGGAGCTCGCCCGCTGGTCCATCACCGGCAAGGAGCTGCGCGTGCTGACCTACGCGCACGACGCCGCCAGGTCCCAGCGCGACCTCACCGCCGTCTCGCGCATGGACCGCACCACGATGACCGCCGTGATCGACAAACTGGAGGAGCTCCAGTACGTACGCCGCGTCCGCAACACCGCCGACCGGCGCAAATACCTGATCACGGTGACCGACGAGGGCGCCCGCGTCGTGGCGGCCGCGCTGGCCCACATGGCGGAGGCCGAGGCCGCCTTCCTCGGCCCGCTGACGCCCATCGAGCGCTCGCTGCTGAACAACATGGTCGCCCGCCTGTACGCCGCCCACGACCCAGATTGTGCGTGACCAGAAAATTTTCGCATCACGCAAATATTTGCGGTAGGCTCGCGGCATGAGCGGACTGAGAGAGCGGAAGAAGCAGGCCACGCGCGAGGCGCTGATGACGGCCGCCCTCCGGCTGGCTCTGGAACGAGGGCTGGAGAACGTGCGCGTCGAGGACATCGCGGCCGCGGCCGGGGTCTCGGCGAGGACGTACAACAACTACTTCGCCAGCAAGTACGAGGCGATCACCGCCCGCCACACCGACCGCGTGCTGGGAGCCGTGACCGCGCTGCGCGCCCGGCCGCCCGGCGAGCCCTTCTGGGAGGCCCTGACCGAGGCCATGGTTCTCCCGTGGGAGCAGCACGCGGGCACCGCCGACACCGCCCCGCCCGCCGAGCTCCTGGCGAGCATCCGGATGCTGAGCGACGAGCCCGCGCTGCGGGCGGAGTCGCTGCGGGTGGCGTTCGCGGCCGACGGCGAGCTGGCCGCGGCCGTGGCCGAGCGCACCGGCACCGACCCCGCCCGCGACCTCTACCCCCACCTGGTCGCCGCCGCGGTGACCGCCACCGTGCAGGCGGCGGTCGGCCACTGGCTGCGCGCCGACCCTCCGGTCCCGCTCGTGCCGCTGCTGCGCGACTCGCTGCGCGCGCTGGCCGCGGGCCTGCCCGCCCCTTCCGGACCCCCTTCGCAACAAGGAGAGACCTCATGGACGTCGTGATCGCCGGCGGTGGCCCCAACGGGCTGATGCTGGCCTGCGAGCTGAGCCTGGCCGGGGTCCGCCCCACCGTCGTCGAGCGCCTGCCGCGGCGCAGCGACCAGCCCAAGGCCAACGGGATCATCGGCCAGGTGGTCAGGCTGCTGCGCCTGCGCGGCCTCACCGACCAGGAGGCGCCGATGCCCGGGTTCGTGTTCGGCGCGATGCCGCTGGACCTGGCCGGGCTCGACGACAACCCGCTCCACGGGATGGGGATCAGCCAGCCCGCCCTGGAGGAGCTGCTGGAGACGCGCGCGACCGAGCTCGGCGTGCGGATCAGGCGCGGACACGAGCTGGCCGGTCTCGCCCAGGACGACGCGGGCGTGACGCTGGAGCTGGCGGGGCCGGACGGGCCCTACGAGCTGCGCACCCGCTACCTGGTCGGCTGCGACGGCGCGCACAGCGCGGTCAGGAAGCTGGCCGGCATCGGCTTTCCCGGCGTCAGCGCCGCCGACGTCGTCAGCCGCACCGCCCACGTCACCGTGCCGGGCGCGGTGATCCGGCCCGAGCGGGCCGAGATGGAGGTGCCGGGGGCGGGCACGTTCGGGCTGTGGACGTGGCACAGGACCGAGCGCGGCGCGTACGCGATGCTGCCGGCCGGGCCGGGCCCGCTCATGGTGTCGGCGATGGAGTGGGACGCCGAAGCGCCGGGCGAGGACGTGCCGATGACCGTCGCGGAGCTGCGGGGGAGCCTGGCCCGCGTGCTCGGCGCGGACGTGCCGCTGGCCGAGCCCACTGGCCCCGGCCCGCACCTGCTCAGGCGGCTGAACGGCCGCAACACCCGGGTGGCCGACCGCTACCGCGAGGGCCGCGTGTTCGTGGCCGGCGACGCCGCGCACGTCCACTCGGCCATGGGCGCGCCCGGCCTCAACCTGGGCCTGCAAGACGCCGCCAACCTGGCCTGGAAGCTGGCCGCCGAGGTGCACGGCTGGGCGCCGCCAGGGCTGCTGGACACCTACGACGCCGAGCGCCGCCCGGCCGCCGGGCGGGTCGCCATGCACACCCAGGCCCAGCTGGCGCTGGCCGCGCCCGGCTCCGCGGTCACGGCGCTGCGCGAGGTGTTCGGCGAGCTGCTGGGCGACCCGGGCGCGCGGCGCCGCATCGCCTCCCTGCTGGCCGGGTCGGACGTGGCCTACCTGATGCCCGCGCCGCCGCACCCGCTGGTCGGCCGGTTCCTGCCTGAGCTGCCCGCCGGTGCGGCGGCCCGGGCCCGGCCGGTGCTGCTCGACGCGACGGGCGGCCTGCGCGTACGCCACGGGCGCGTCGACGTCGTGCCATCCGGCGGGCCGGACGCCGTGCTGGTGCGGCCCGACGGCTACGTGGCCTGGGCGGGCACCCCGGACGAGACCCTGGACGAGGCCCTGGAGACCTGGTTCGGCGAGACCCTGGAGGCCGCGTAGGCGCGGAGGTCAGGCACGGAGGTCAGACGCGGCCGACCCCCGCGAGGATGCCCGACTTGACGAAGTCGTACGCCCCGTCGGGGGAGGCGTCCGGGGTCCAGTCGGCGACCGGCACGACGCCGGGGCCGAGCAGTTCCAGGCCGTCGAAGTAGGCGGTGATACCGGCGCGGTCCCGGCGGGCCAGGCCGCCCGAGGTGGTGCCCGAATAGACCTGCTGGCCCGCGCGGGTCTCGTCGTCGGTGGCGTTGCCGGCGTACAGGTGGGAGAGCACCAGGTGGCAGCCCGGGCGCAGGCGCTCCCGGACGCGGGCGGCGATGCGGGCGGCCTCGGCGTCGTCGGGGACGAAGTGCAGGACGGCGACCATGAGCACCGCGTACGGCTCGTGGAGGTCGAGGTGTCCCGTGACGAGCGGGTCGTCCAGGATCGCGTCCGGGTCCCTCAGGTCGCCCTCCAGCGCGATCACGTCCGGCTCCCTGGCCAGCAGCGCGCGGGCGTGGGCGAGCGCCATGGGGTCGTTGTCCACGTAGACGACGCGGGAGCCGGCGACGTGCCGCCGGGCGACCTGGTGCACGTTGTCCTGGGTGGGCAGCCCGGCGCCGATGTCGACGAACTGGCGCACGCCCGCCTCGGCCAGCATGCGTACGGCGCGGCCGAGGAAGCCGCGGTTGGCCAGGGCGATCTGCCGGGCGTCGTTGCCCATCCGCCGGCCGAGCTCGATCATCTTCTCGGCCGCCTCGCGGTCCGCGGCGAAGTTGTCCCGGCCGCCGAGGTAGTAGTCGTACATGCGGGCGACGCTGGGCACGTGCGGGTTGATCCCGGCGGGTAAGTGGTCCGCCTCGGCCATGTGACGACCCTTTCCTTGATCCTCTTCTCCGGATTCTAGGCGGAAAGGGAGCAATTGCCGCAAACCCTGCGACGAGCGGCCGATCAGGCGCGCCGGAAGGTGTGCCGGTAGGCCAGCGGCGGCACCCCGACGGCCGCGTGCAGGTGCTGGCGCAGCGAGACCGCCGTGCCGAAGCCCGAGCGCCTGGCCACCTCCTCCACGCCCAGGTCCGTCGTCTCCAGCAGGTGCCTGGCGTGCTGCACCCGCTGCCCGGTGAGCCACCTGGCCGGGCTCACGCCGGTCTCCTCGCGGAAGCGCCTGGTGAACGTGCGCACGCTCATCCTGGCGTGCTCGGCCAGCGCGTTCAGGTCGAGCGGGGCGTCGAGGTGGGCGAGCATCCAGTCGCGGGTGGCCGCCGTGCCGCCGCCGGTGCCGTACGGGAGGGGCCGGTCGATGTACTGGGCCTGGCCGCCCTCCCGCCACGGCGGCATGACGCAGCGCCTGGCCGTGCGGTTGGCCACCTCGCTGCCGTGGTCGCGCCTGACCACGTGCAGGCACAGGTCCAGGCCCGCCGCCACGCCCGCCGAGGTCAGCACGTCTCCGTCGTCCAGGAACAGCACGTCGGGATCCAGCTTGACCTGCGGGAACAGGCGGGAGAAGCGGGCCGCCTCGCGCCAGTGCGTGGTGGCCGGGCGGTCGTCGAGCAGGCCCGCCGCCGCCAGCACGAACGAGCCCGTGCAGATCGACATCGTCCTGGGCCGCCCCTGCAGGGCCGCGGACAGCGTGTCCGAGATCGTGCCGTCCTTCAGCGCGCGGCCCGCGTGGATGCCGGGCACCAGGACGGTGTCGGCCGTGTCGAGCACGTCGAGGTCGTGGTCGGGCAGCACGCTGTAGCCCGCGCTGCACCGCACCGGCGCCCGCCCCTCCGAACAGGTCACCACGTCGTACAGCTTCTCGCCCGCCGGTGTCTCCGCCGCCCAGAACACCTGCCCGGGCACCCCGAGGTCGAGCGGGGCGAAGTGGTCGAGCACGACGACCGCGATCCGATGGGTCATGGCCAGATTCTTTCACATATTGGCTATCCGGCCACTCGAACCATGTAAGGGGATAAATCAGTATTGGCGCATGACAGCGAGCACCACCGCCCCTGCCCGCCGCCGACTGCACCGGGCCTGGTTCGTCGCGGCCGTCGCCTTCGTGGCGATCCTCGGCGCCGCCGGCTTCCGCGCCACCCCCGGCGTGCTCATCACCCCGTTGCGGGAGGAGTTCGGCTGGTCGGCCGGCACGATCTCGCTGGCCGTGTCGATCAACCTGGTGCTCTACGGACTGACGGCCCCCTTCGCCGCCGCCCTGATGGACCGCTTCGGCATGCGCCGCGTGGTCGCCATCGCGCTCCTGCTGATCGCCGCGGGCAGCGGGCTCACCGTGCTGATGACGGCGAGCTGGCAGCTGCTGCTGTTCTGGGGCGTGCTGGTCGGGCTCGGCACCGGGTCGATGGCGCTGGTGTTCGCCGCGACCGTGGTGGACCGCTGGTTCGTCCGCCACCGCGGCCTGGTCACCGGCGTGCTCACGGCGGCCGGCGCCACCGGGCAGCTCGTCTTCCTGCCCGTGCTCGCCCAGCTCGCCGTGGGGCCGGGGTGGCGCTTCGCGTCGCTGACCGTGGCCGCGGCGGCGCTGGCCGTGGTGCCGTTCGTGTGGTGGCTGCTGCGCGACCGGCCCGAGGACGTGGGCACGACGGCGCTCGGCGCCGACCCGGACGCGCCGCGCCCCGCGCCGCAGGGCAAGGTCAACGCGGCCGTCAGAGCCGTCTCCGTGCTCGCCGCGGCGGCCAGGACGCGGCCGTTCTGGCTCCTCGCGGGCGGGTTCGCGATCTGCGGCGCGAGCACGAACGGCCTGGTGGGCACCCACTTCATCCCCGCTGCCCACGACCACGGCATGGCCGAGCCCGTCGCGGCCGGCCTGCTGGCGGTCATCGGCATCTTCGACATCGCGGGCACGATCGCCTCGGGCTGGCTCAGCGACAAGATCGACCCGAAAGTGCTGCTCGGCGTCTACTACGGGCTGCGCGGGCTGTCGCTGATGGTGCTGCCCAGCCTGTTCGCGGCCACGACCGAGCCCAGCATGCTGATCTTCATCGTGTTCTACGGCCTGGACTGGGTGGCGACCGTGCCGCCCACGGTGGCGCTGTGCCGCCGGATCTACGGCGCCGACGGAGCCGTGGTGTTCGGCTGGGTGTTCGGCTCCCACCAGGTCGGCGCGGCGATCGCCGCCGTCGGCGCCGGCCTCACCCGCGACCACCTGGGCGCCTACGACCTGGCCTGGTACGGCGCCGGCGCCCTCTGCCTCCTCGCCGCCGGCATGTCCCTGGCCATCGGGCATGCTAGAGGGCGATGAACCCGGAACCGAACACAGAGCTGTACGTCCTGCCGCTGGTCGTCAGGATCGAGCGGGCCACTCCTCCTGAGCGCACCGACGCCCTGGAGGCGGCCGCCATGGCCGTGCTGAGCCTGCTGGACGACCCGGGGGAGTGGGCCGCCGAGCTGCACGCCTGGCAGTCCACCGGGAAGATCCGCAAGGTCGTGCGCCGGGCCAGGGGCGCCGAGTGGAGCAGGGCGCTCGCGCTGCCGGGCCGCACGGTCGAGCACCGTACGGCCGAGGTGCGCGTGCACCCGCCCGTGCCGCTCGACGACTGGCCGCGCGACCTGGCCCGGCTGCAGGTGTCGGGCACCGAGCTGACCGACACCGCCGGCCCCGGGCCGGCCGAGCCGCCGGTGCTGTGGGCGAACCCGGCGCTGGAGATGTCCGCCGGCAAGGCCATGGCCCAGGCCGGGCACGCCGCCCAGCTCGCCTGGTGGGCCAGCGACGCCGAGGAGCGGGCGGCCTGGCGCGAGTGGGGCCTGGCGGTGTCCGTCCGCACGGCCACCGCGCGGGGTGACTTCGACGCCATGGCCGCCTCCGGGCTGCCCGTGGTCCGCGACGCGGGGTTCACCGAGATCGAGCCGGGCTCGTGCACGTTCGTCGCCGACGCCCCCTGGCTCCGCGGGCGCGTCGCTAGATCGTGAACACGTCCGCCAGCACGCCGCCGGCCGGGGTGATCCGGGCCGGCGACGGGCTGTCGTAGACGATCATGAGCCGGCCGTCCGCCAGCCGCGCCAGCCCCTCCGGGTGGTCGCAGCCCACGCCGTACGGCAGCTCCACCACGGCCTCCAGCTCGTCCGCCGGGACGATGCCCGGCCGTTTCCGGCCGACCCGCCAGCGCAGCACGCGTACCGGCCCGTCGAGGTCCATGGTCGGCCCGGCGAGCAGCAGCAGCGAGTCGCCGTCCGGGCACATGTCCCGCACGCCGAGCCCGCCCAGGTCCAGGAAGTGCTTGCGGTACGGCTCCCGCAGCCGCAGCCGCCCCTTGCCCGCGTCCTCGATCCGCAGCTCCAGCACCACCGCCCAGCCCCGCAGCACGGGACCGCGCAGCCCCAGGTAGACGCGGTCCGGCGTGACCGCGATGCCCTCGACGTCGAAGCCGTTGTCCTTGCCCGGCAGCGCCAGGAACGGCGCCAGGTGCGGGTCGTCCTTGAGGTGGGCGGTCAGGTTGTTCGACCCCGCCAGGATCGAGCCAGGCCCCGGCGCCTCGGTGTCGTGGCTCAGGGGGAGGCGCGCGAGGATGAAGCGGTTCTCCTCCCTGATGACCGTGGCCAGCCGCTCGGCGGCCTTCTCCGGGTCCTTGGACTTGACCTTCTTGCGCTTGAGGCCGTGCGAGCCGACCAGCCAGAGGTAGCCGTTCGCCCGGGCCATGCCCTCGATGTCGGCCTCGTCCTCGGGGCCGGCCGGGAGGGTGACGTAGTCGTCGAGCCGGAACGTGCGCTGGGCGCCGTAGTGGTCGCCCGTCCATGTGAGGTGTTCGAAGGTCGCGGTCTCGTCGCCGGCGATCCACAGGCCCGTTGAGCTCTGCCGGATCGCTGAGAGGTTTGTGTGCGTTTGTGACGCTTGCGAGGCGTGGTCGAATCGCAGCTCAACCTGTTCCACATCGTCATGATTGCACTTCGGTTGCTTCATAAGCGCAATGGCGTGATTTGTCGTACGCTCCCGTCGTGCTCGATGGGGAAGATGAGATCAAGGGTTCCCGAGTGAGAACCGCTGCGAAGCCCGGGGTCCCCGCTTCTCCGCCCAGGCGCTCCCGCATAGGCGATCTGCGCATGCGGGTGGTGTATCGGGGGCTGGCCGTGGTGGCCGCCGTCGCGGCCGTCGCCGTGGCCGTGGTCCTGGTGCTCCCGTCGGAGCCGGACGAGGTGATGGCGGGGCCGGTAACCGCGCCGCCGGCCGCACCGCCCTCGTCCGGCCCAGCACCGTCGCCCAGCCCGGCGCAGTCCTCTCCCCTGCCATCTTCCGGGCCGTCTTCTGGCCCCGCCTCCAGCGCCGCCCCGGGGCAGCGCGTGACGCCGAGCCCCGGCTCGTCGCTCGCGCCCGGCTACACGGCCATGGAGGCCCTGTACGCCGACCCGCGCGTCCCAAAGCTCACCGGCGGGGTCAAGCGCATGCCCCTGGCCTCGCCCGGCCGGCGGTTCGTCAAGGACACGCGCAGCGGCCTGGCCGTGCCGCGGCTGCCGGGGCCGTGGAAGTCGTACGGGGCGGCGCCGTTCACCACCAAGCAGGTGCTGCCCAAGCAGCGCGGCACGAGCCTGCGCGGCATGTTCGTCACCTGCCCGCTGCCGATCATGGAGCAGAAATCCCCGCGCGACACGGCGCTGCTGGCCGCCCGCTGGACGCTCAACCACCACCCCAAGGGCTCCCGGATCACCTGGCTGGCCTCGCAGCCGGTCAAGGGCGGCTGGATGCTCGCCTACCGCGTCACGTACGGCAAGCACGCCTCGCGGGCGGCCGTCGTGGTCATGGACGGGGGAATGAGCAAGCCCGGACTTGCGTTCGTCACAGTGCCAGACTCGCAGCGCAAGCAGTGGCGTGACATCGGCCGCGTGGCCTCAGGGGTGCGTGTTCTAGGCTAGAAAGATCATGAATGCGGCGATGTGGGGGAGTTGACGCCGTGGAACGCTCTGGACCGCCGCAGGCTCAGGACAAGGGCAAGGGCAAGCCGCCCTGGCGCTCGGAGGGCCTGCCAGGCACACCCGGAGGCCGGCCCAAGATCAATTGGTGGCGCTTCGTCGTCACCCTGCTCGTGGTGTACGCGGGCTTCTTCGTGGTCTCGTCGTTCGTCGACAGCGGATCCGTCGAGACGATCTCGTACACCGAGTTCACCAACCAGGTGAACTCCAAGAACGTCAAGGACATCTACGCCGAGGGCCTGTCGGTCGAGGGCGACCTGCGGTCGGCGGCGAAGAACCCCGAGGGCGGCGCCTCCTACACGAGGTTCGCCACCGAGATCCCGGCCTTCGCCAACACCGACCAGCTCGACCAGCAGCTCTCCACCGGGCAGGTCGAGATCACCTCCAAGCCCATCACGCGCGGCTTCTTCTCCAACCTGATGCTGTCGCTGCTGCCCGTGCTGCTGCTGGCCGGTCTGTGGATCTGGATCATGCGGCGCGGCGCCAGCATGATGGGCGGCGGCCTGGGCGGGCTGGGCAAGTCCAAGGCGGCCAAGCCGGTCGAGGCCGGGCAGGTGCGCGTCACGTTCGAGGACGTCGCGGGCATCGACGAGGTCGAGAACGAGCTCGTCGAGATCGTCGACTACCTCAAGGACCCCGACAAATACCGCAGGCTGGGCGCCAAGCTGCCCAAGGGCGTGCTGCTGGCAGGCCCTCCCGGCACCGGTAAGACGCTGCTGGCCAGGGCGGTCGCGGGCGAGGCCAAGGTGCCGTACTTCTCGGCCAGCGCCTCCGAGTTCATCGAGATGATCGTCGGCGTGGGCGCCTCGCGCGTGCGCGACCTGTTCGAGGAGGCGCGGAAGGTGGCGCCGTCGATCGTCTTCATCGACGAGATCGACGCCATCGGCCGGGCCCGCGGCGGGGCCGGCGGCATCGGCGGCCACGACGAGCGCGAGCAGACGCTCAACCAGATCCTCACCGAGATGGACGGCTTCTCCGGCGCCGAGGGCGTGATCGTCATCGGGGCCACGAACCGTCCCGAGATCCTCGACCCGGCGCTGCTGCGTCCCGGGCGCTTCGACCGTACGGTGCAGGTGGGCCTGCCCGACGCGGCCGGCCGCACGGCCATCCTGGGCGTGCACACGCGCAGCGTGCCGCTCGACGGCGCGGTCGTGCTCGACCAGCTCGCCAAGACCACGCCCGGCATGACCGGCGCCGACCTGGCCAACCTGGTCAACGAGGCCGCCCTGCTGGCCGCCAAGCGCGGCAAGGACAAGGTCACGATGGCCGACTTCGCCGATGCGCTGGAGAAGCTGCAGCTCGGCGCGGCCCGCAGCATCGTCATGCCGGAGGAGGAGCGCACCAGGACCGCCTTCCACGAGGCCGGTCACGCGCTGCTCGGCATGCTCCAGCCGGGCGCCGACCCGGTCAGGAAGATCTCGATCATCCCGCGCGGCCGGGCGCTCGGCGTCACGCTCTCCACCCCCGACACCGACCGCTACGCCTACGACGAGCAGTATCTCCGCGGCCGCATCACCGGCGCGCTCGGCGGCATGGCGGCCGAGCAGGTCGTGTACGGCGTCATCACCACCGGCGCCGAGAACGACCTCGAACAGGTCACCATGATCGCCCGTGGCATGGTCGGCCGGTGGGGCATGTCGGAGAAGGTCGGCCCGCTGACCATCCTGCCCAACGACGGCCAGCCGCCGCAGGCCTCGCCCGTCACGCTCGCGATGGTGGACGAGGAGGCGCGGCGGATCGTGGACGAGTGCTACGAGCGCGCGATCCAGATCCTCACCGACAACCGCGACAAGCTGGACGGGATCGTCGGGGCCCTGCTGGAGCACGAGACGCTCGACGAGGCCGGCGCGTACGCGGCCGCGGGCCTGTCCCGGACGGCAGCCGCGGAGGTCCGCCCGGCCGTCGCCGGGGCCTCCGAGAACGGCGTGGCGGCCTCCGCTCCTGGGGGCGGCCCTGCGGTGACCTTTTCCGATAATTAGGACAATCCGGACGTTCGCCCTGGCCCGGCGAGGGCAGGTCACCCGAGACACACTGATCGGGGGACCGTCGTGACACTGAATGACGAGCTTCTCGCCGGGCTCGGAGACTCAGGACTGGAACAGATCGCCGGGATGCTCGGCACGGACACCCTCACGGCCCGCAAGGTCGTCGAGGCCGTGGCGGGCACCATCGTCGGCGGCATGGCCCGCAACGCCGAACACCCGGACGGCGCCGACGCCCTGCGCGGGGCGCTGGACGACCACATGGACGCCGACCCGTTCAACGGCGACGTGGCCTCGCTGACCCGTGACGGGCACAGCATCCTCGGTCACGTACTGGGCGGCCAGGGGACCGAGCAGGCCGCGGCAGAGCTCTCGCAGCTGGCCGGGGTCAACTCCGGGACCATCATGAAGCTGCTGCCCCTGATCGCCCCGATGATCATGTCGCTGCTGGCCAACCGGGCCGCCAGCCGGGACATGGACGCCGGGGCCGTGGCCGACGACCTCAACCGCGAGCAGTCGTCGATCCCCGGCGGGCTGGGCGAGCTGCTCGGGGGGATGCTGGGCAACATCTTCGGCGGGGCCGTACCGCGGCAGAGCAGCCCGTACGAGCCGTACCGGACGGAGCGGGAGGTCGCTCCGGGGACGTCGAACCCCGACTGGTGACCGGTAGGCTAGGCCGGTGATCGTTCTGGCCTCTGCCTCCTCCGCCCGCCTGGCCCTTCTGCGCAGCGCCGGGCTCGACCCGAAGGTGATCGTCAGCGGCGTCGACGAGGACGCCTTCTCCGCCCACTCGCCCGCCGCGCTGAGCCTGGTGCTGGCCAGGGCCAAGGCCGAGGCGGTCGCGGAGGGGCTCGAAGAGGGGCTGGTCATCGGCTGCGACTCGATCCTGGAGCTCGACGGACGTCCCTACGGCAAGCCCGGCACGGCCGAGGAGGCCCTGGAGCGGTGGCGGCTGATGCGCGGCCGCACCGGCCGCCTCGTCACCGGCCACTGCGTGATCGACGTGACCGCCGGCCGGCAGGTGGCGGAGGTGGCCACCACCGTCGTGCACTTCGGCCAGCCGTCGGAGGAGGAGATCGCCACCTACGTCGCCACCGGCGAGCCGCTCGGCCTGGCCGGGGCGTTCAGCATCGACGGGCGCGGCGGCTGGTTCGTGGAGGGCATCGAGGGCGACCACGGCAACGTGCTCGGCATCTCCCTCCCGCTGCTGCGCGAGCTGTTCGCCGAACTGGGCTACGCGGTCACGTCGTTCTGGCGCTAGCCTGCCGGGCATGCGATCAGTGCGCGACTTCATGGCCGGTGTCGGCTTTTTCTTCCAGGGGTTCAGCTGGGTCGCCAAGAACACCCGGTGGTGGTTGTTCGGTCTGATCCCGGCGTTGATCGCGTTCGCCGTCTACGTGGTGGCGCTGGTCTTCCTCGGCACGAACGCGTCGTCCGTGGCCGAGTTCCTGACGCCGTTCGCGGATTCGTGGAGCTGGCGGGAGTCGTTCCGCACGCTGGTGGGGATCGCGCTGTTCCTCGGGGGGCTGGCGCTGGCGGTGCTGACGTTCGCGGCGCTCACGCTGGCGATCGGGGAGCCGTTCTACGAGAGGCTGTCGGCCACGGTGGATCCGCTGGAGGGCGCGGAGGAGCAGCCGTGGTGGCGTACGCTGCCGCGCTCGATCCGGGACAGCCTGGTGACGCTCTTCTACGTGCTGCTGTTCACGATCCCGCTGTTCATCCTGGGTTTCGTGCCGGTGGTGGGGCAGACGGTGGTGCCGGTCCTGGGCGCCGCCGTTTCCGGATTCTTCCTGACGGTGGAGCTCACGACGCTGGCCCTGGAGCGCCGCGGGATGGCCCGCAAGCAGCGCTTCGCCCTCCTGAGGTCCAACAAGGCGGGCGCGCTGGGGTTCGGGGTGGCGGTGTTCGTCCTGTTCCTGGTGCCGTTCGTGGCCGTCATCGCCATGCCGGCCGCGGTGGCGGGCGCCGCACTGCTCGTACGCGCTCGTCTGGCCCCGGTTTCCTAGCGCCTGGCGGCAGAGGATTCGTGGGGATCGTCCGGACGAGCCTGCCCCCGCCCTCTCCCAAGGCAGCGCACAGCCCTGTTACCCGTGCGCAAGACTGTGGACAACACCTCGTCCTCCACAGAACCCGGTTCGGCCCTGCACGGCCCTCTCCAGGCCCGGCACCCTATGGGCCCATGACAACCAACCACTCAACCCCCAACCCCGGTTATGCCTCCGTCCAGAACGCCGGCTCCGTCTCCATCCCCAGCCCCAGATCCGGCTCCGGCGCCCCCTCCTCTCCCGTATCCACCTCCCCCTCCCCCTCCCCCTCCCCATCCACCTCCCCCGCCATCGACTCGCAGCCCTGCCTCACCCTGACCAGCCCGACCGACATCCTGGCCGCCGTCCCCTACCTCGTCGGGTTCCATCCCACCGCCAGCCTCATCGTCATCGGCCTGGCTCGCGGTCAGGCGAAGATGGTGGCCAGGTGGAGCCTGCCGTTCCCGCCGGGCACTCTCGACCCCATGACCCCCCTCTTCGACCGCGAGGGCATCACGGAGATCGTCATCGTCGGCTACGGCCCCGGAGAGCTGGTCACCCCGGCGGCTGACGAGGCCAGGCTGCTCGCGACCAAGGCGGGGGTTCACGTGGGTGAGGCCCTGCGAGCGCATGAGGGCCGCTACTGGTCATACGTCTGCCAGCTGGCGACATGCTGTCCAGCGGAAGGCACCCCGTACGACCTGTCCACCAGCCAGATATCGGCCGAGGCGACGGTGTGCGGCCTGGTGGCCCTCCCGGATCGCGAGGCCCTGGAGCGCACGCTCGCCCCCGTCACCGGCCCCGTCCGGATGGCGATGCGCCGGGCCACGGCCGAGGCGATCGCGGAGTTCCGGGCCCAGCTCATGGCCGCCACAGACCTGGACACCTTCGCCACCCGGTTCGTGTCCGACGGCCTGGCCAGGGTGCGATCCGCGCTGGCGGCCCATGCCGAGGGCGGCCGCCTGGACGACGCGGCGGTGGCGAGGCTGGGCCTGGACCTAGCGATCATGAGGGTCCGCGACGAGGCGTGGACCCTCATGCACGAATCCCACTCCCTGCTCTGGAAAGACCTGACCCGCCGGCTGGAGCCCCGTTTCATGCCCCCGGCGGCGTCCCTGCTGGCCATGGCCGCCTGGCGTGCGGGCAACAGCGTCCAGGCCACCATCGCCCTCGAACGCGCCCTCACCACCGACCCCGGCTACTCGATGGCCAACCTCCTCATGCACGCCCTCCAGAACCTCCTCTCCCCAGCCATCCTCCGCGACCGCCTCCCGACCCCCGCCGAGCTGGACGCCACCATGGGCCCCGCCAACGCCGCCTGGCTGCTCCCCTTGGTCAACCTCCTCGACGAGGAAGACCTACCTCCCACCCTCGAATAGCCACCAACCCACACGCATCGCCCTCTCGGCTGCGTTTTCCGACCCCAGGGCTGGACCAAGCTCGCACGACTGCCCTCGTGCCGCGATGACGCACGGCGGCGCCTCTCCCCACGCCTCACAGCTATACGAACCCCGTTGGGACCCTGAGGCGCGCACTGGCGCACGCCGTCGGAACCCAACCCCGAGCCACGAAGCTGCACGCCATCGGGCCCACATTTCGCGCACCCCGCACGCTGTTGGGACGGGAACCCGGGGGCATGGGGCCGACGTCCTGTACGAGTTCCGTACAGAGAGACCCGGTGGCGTGCATCCATGCGATGGGGGAGGGGCCCGACAGCGTGCATGCGCGCGCCATGCCGAGGGGGTTCGAGAGCCGTGGTGTGTCTTGACAAGCAGGTCGGTCGGCCCAGCTACCGAAGGGGAAGCCTAGAGGCCGCCTCCGCCTTCTTCCTTCCTGCGCCGCTCGTTGTAGGCGCGCATACGCTGCGGATATCCAGTGAGCTGAACGTCGTACACGGGCAACGCAAGATCGCGGGCGACCTTGTGGATCACCGCGGGGGAGCCGACCCTGCGCCTGGTCCACTCGCCGTCGTCGGCCACCGCGACGGCGGTCGTGTCAGTGGCAAAAGTCTCTGGCTCGACGTAAAACTCGACACCACGCCGTGAACGAGCAAAGGCGATGAGCGCCTCGATGTCGGCGTCTGTCGCCTCGCGGTCGAACTTCGCGATCTTTCGGCCGCGCAGTCGACGAATGCCGTAGCGGTCTCGCCATCTCATGAATCCTTTTTATACCGTCTGGAGCCCCCGCGTCGGGGATGATCTAGGGGACAAATCCGGGATTCTCCCGATGGCACCTGACGTTCGCGGGACGCAGTATGAGTGGTGACAGTCCGATTCTCTAAGGAGAGGCATGGCGATTATGGCTGGGGTACCGAAAACCCCCGGGCCGGGACAGGTGCCGCCAGCTCAACTGCGCGTCACCAACCAGGACCGAGAGAACGTGGTCGAGCATGTCAAGGCCGCGTACGCGGAGGGCCGCTTCGACAAGCTCGAGTTCGACGACCGGCTGGAGCGTGCCATGACGGCGCGCACGCACGGTGATCTGATGCCCATCATGAGCGAGCTGTACGGCTCGGAGGCCGTTGTCCGGCCCGCCCCGCTGCCGCCACCGGTCCGAACCCACGGTCCGACGGAGAGCAACGAGCGCCTCGGCGGCGCCCTCGCCCATCTGCTCTCCGTCGTCGGCTTCCCGATCGTCGGGCCGTTGCTCCTGCTGCTCACCGGCGGCAAGACCTCGCCCTACATCCGCAAGCACGCCCTGGAGGCGCTCAACTTCCAGATCACCGTGGTGGGGGCTTCGGTACTTCTCCCGCTGACCTTCATCGGCATCGTGCTCGTGCCGTTCATCTGGGTCGCGGCCGTGATCCTCTCCATCGTCGGTGGCGTCGCGGCGCTGACCGAGGGCAATTTCCGTTACCCGCTGACGATTCGCATGGTGAAGTGACCGCCGCCACCGACCGGAGATGACCTTTCCGCCACCACAGCCTGAATTTCCGCCCCGCGAAGGCCCCTGGCCTCGGCGGGGCGGACGGCTTTTCCACGACCACCGGATTGCGACTTTCGCCTTTTGACCTGCGCAAATGTAACGACTAAGGGTTGATCCGCCGCTCGCCGTTCAACCGGTGTGCCTATTCCGGTAGCGCGTGATCGCTGTGTGCCGGCCGTCACGAGCCTCCCGCGATCGCCGCCTTTTGTGGTTGCTCCTGTCGTCTCACGTAGCCGGAGATGAGCTCTGCGTGCTGCGTGGAGATCGTTTCCGCAAGGTGGGGCGAAGGGGATGGTGTGTGGAACTGAACACACGAAGACGCGCAATGGCCAAGCGAGGCCGCGACACGGAGCCGCGAGGCCACGCGGGCGGGCGGTGGCCATGCGAGGCGGGCGGTGGCCATGCGAGGCGGGCGGTGGTCAGCGGCCGAGCACCTCGTACTTGACGCGCATCACCCCTGCGCTGATGTTGCCGATGGCGGCGAAGGCGGCCCTGGACAGGTCGAGGCAGCGGCCGCCGATGTACGGGCCTCGGTCGTTGATGCGGACCGTGACGGAATCGCCGCTGTTCGGGTTGGTGACGCGTACCTTGCTGCCCAGCGGCAGGGTCTTGTGGGCGGCCGTCATGGCGGCGGGGTTGAAGCGTTCGCCGCTGGCCGTCATCTGGGGTTCGCCGTAGTAGGAGGCGCCGCAGGCGCCGGACGAGAGCACGCGGAACTTGGGCTTCGTGGTCCGGGACCTCACGGAGGTCTCGGCGGTTTCCGAGCTCTCCGGGGTCGCCGAGGTCTTGGCCGGGGCCGTGGTCTTGGCGGGCTGTGGGGACCTGGTGGTGGCCGGGGAGGCCGTCGCGTTCGGCTGGGCGGCTGCCGGGGGCTTGGGGGCCGGGGATGACGGCTTCGGGGTGTGGTGGCGGGCGGCCTCGTTCGAGGCCGCGGCCGGGTTCGGGGTCGTCCTGGCGGTGCCGGGGGTGGAGGGAGGCGGGTTGACGACCGCCGTGCGCTTGGGGGAGTCGTCGTTGCCGATGGCGGCCCAGGCGGTGGTCGAGGCGGCGGCGAGGACGGCAGCGCCGGCTGCGACGGTGGTCCAGCGGCGCTTGCTCGCTGGGGCTTTGCGGTCCTGGGGGGACGGCGTGCGGGAGTGCTGGCCCAAGGTAAACCACGGTCCTAGCTAGGGGATAGGGCAGGGAAAGGCCGGGCCGGGAGGGGGTGGGGGCGCTCGGCGGCCGATCCGCGGGCGGGACGGGGGGTCCCGCGCAGTGAGGACGAACATAAGGGACAAAGAGCCGGTAAAGGTAACTTAATGGGACATCAAGTGATATATCTCACTTATGCCGCAAGTTTGCCCAGACCGCTGAGCGTACGCCGTGGATCTTCGGGTTTCCGGAGAACGTGGGAACAGGGGCGATCGGTGAGGTGTATGGAGACCCGTTCGACCGCTGCATCGGGTTGATGGGGAGGCATGGCAGGGCTGGATGGGCGTCCGGGTGCCGCCTGCCACGTTCTTGGGTGTCGTCCCAGGGTGAGATCTCTCCTGGCAGGGCAGGCCTCCTGCGCAGGTGGCGACACACGGCGTCGCCTCGCCCGCTGTCTCGGTGCGGTGTGATCCTCTGCCGCGGCCCTCGTCTCCCGCCACAGCCCGCACGTCAGGGCGGCACCGCTGACACACCTTGCCTACAGCATGAGCGAGCGCACCGTCTCGACCGTGTCGGCGTCCTCGACCCGCTTGTCCGGCCGGTAGCGCAGCACCCGGGCGAAGCGCAGGGCCATGCCCCCGGGGTAGCGGGGCGAGCGTTGCACCCCGTCGAAGGCGATCTCCACGACCAGCTCCGGCCGCAGCGTGACCGTCCACTCGTCGGTGGGGCCCTCGGCCAGCTCGAGGAAGCGCTCGGTCTGCCAGGCCAGCAGCTCGTCCGTGAGCCCCTTGAAGGTCTTGCCGAGCATCACAAACCCGCCCTCGGGGTCGCGGGCGCCCAGGTGGAGGTTGGACAGCTTGCCCTCGCGGCGGCCGTGACCCCACTCGGCCGCCAGGACCACCAGGTCGAGCGTGTGGCGCGGCTTGACCTTGATCCAGCCCGCCCCCCGCCGCCCGGCCGCGTAGGGAGAGGCGAGGGACTTGACGACCAGGCCCTCGTGCCCGGCCTTCACCACGTCGGTGAAGAACTTCTCCGCCTCAGCCACGTCGCCCGTCACCAGCCGCGGCGTCAGCAGGCCCTGCGGGGCCGCATGGGCGAGGGCCTCCTGGCGCCGGGAGTAGGGGAGGTCGAGCAGGTCGGCGCCGTCGACCCGCAGGGCGTCGAAGAAGAACACGCTCAGCGGCGTCCGCTCGCGCAACCGGGCCACGTCGGTCTTGCTGGAGACGCGGCTCGCCGTCACCTGGAAGGGGTGCGGCCGGCCGTCCGGTCGCAGGGCCAGCACCTCGCCGTCGAGGACCAGGTCGTCGGACGGCATCTCCAGGACGGCCTCGACCACCTCGGGCACCTGCGGCGTGATGTCGTCGAGGGTGCGGGTGAAGACCCGCACCTCGGGGCCGGAGCGATGGGCCTGCACGCGCACGCCGTCGAGCTTCCACTCCAGCGCGGCGGGGGTGCCCGCCTTCTCCAGCGCGGCGGCCACGTTGGGCGCGCTGCCCGCCAGCATGGGCGAGACCGCCCGCCCCACCTCCAGCCGGAACGCGTGCAGCGCCGGCACCCCGCCGGTCAGCGCGGCCGCCCCGACAGCGGGGAGCCAGCCGCGCAGCGTGAGCGCCCGCCGCACGTCGGCCGACGGCGCGCCGGACGCCTTGGCCACGGCCTCGATCATCACGCCGTCGAGCGCGCCCTGCCGAAGCTCCCCGTGCAGCAACCGCCGCATGAACTGCTGCTCCTGGCTCGTCAGGCCCGCGAACAGCTCGGCGACCAGAGCCTTGCGCGCCGCCTGCGAGCCCTGCCCGGAGACGGCCTTGATCCGGCTCAGCAGCTCGTCGACCGCGGTCAGCGTGGCGGTGGCGGCCAGCTTGGGCTCGGGGACGTCCTCCAGCGTGCGCCAGCCCACGCCCACCTGCCGCTGGGGCAGCTCGCCCGAGAGGTAGGAGATGGCGATCTCCGCCTCGTCCGGGCCCACCCGGCCCAGCAGCTCCGCCAGGTGGCCGATCTTGCCGAGCCTGGCGGACGTGCGCGTCACCGCCTCGGAAACCCGGACCACGTCGATCAGAAGCACACGCCTATGGTGCCTCACGGCGGCGACATTTTCCCCACCCGATCTCGGCGTATCCGCTGAGTGTCGGTGGGGGGCGGCGCCGGCCCCGCATGGGCCGACGCCGTGCGGCCGTCAGGCGACGCCGTGCGGACCTCAGCTGACGTCCGCGGACGTCAGCTGACGCCGAGCAGGTCGACGACGAAGATGAGCGTCTCGTTCGGCTTGATGCGCGGCGGGGCGCCACGCTGGCCGTAGCCGAGGTGCGGCGGGATGACCAGCTTGCGCCGGCCGCCGACCTTCATGCCCGCGACGCCCTGGTCCCAGCCCCCGATGACGCGCCCGGCGCCCAGGGGGAAGTCGAACGGCTGGCCGCGGTTCCACGACGCGTCGAACTCCTCCCCGGTCGAGAACGAGACGCCCACGTAGTGGACCTTGACGTTCTGGCCGGGCTTGGCCTCCGGGCCGTCGCCCACGGTCAGATCCTCGATCTCGAGGTCCGCGGGCGGGTTGCCACCCGGGAAGTCGATCTCGGGCTTTTCGAGTGCCACGAAGTGCTCCTGTTGGCATTGTTGACGATGAGAATGGACCCGACGACTCTATGCGGTCGGGATATCGTCATCGTTCATGGCCGCCCTTTCTCCCGACGCGTTCCTGCTCACCGGCCGCGTGGCCGTCGTCACCGGAGCCGCCAGGGGGATCGGCCTGGCGATCGCCGAGGCGTTCGCCGCGTTCGGCGCGCACGTCGCCGTCTGCGACCGCGACAAGCCGGACGCCGAGCTGGCGATGACGCTCGACGTGCGCGACCCGGTGGCGGTGGAGGTGTTCGCCCAGGCCGTACGCGAGCGCTGGGGCCGGGTCGGCGTGCTGGTCAACAACGCGGGCGGCACCTTCCACGCGGGGTTCGCCGACACCTCGCCGCGCGGCGAGCAGGTCCTCATCGAGGAGAATTTCACGCAGGTCACCGGCATGATCCGGCGGCTGCTGCCGATGATGCGCCCGGGCGCGTCGATCATCAACGTGACCTCGAGCGAGGCGCACCAGGCGGCGCCGGGGTTCGCGGTGTACGCGGCGATGAAGGCGGCCGTCGAGAGCCTGACGAAGTCGCTGGCGCTGGAGCTGGCCCCGAAGGGCATCAGGGTGAACGCGATCGCGCCCGACGCCCTCCGGACCGAGGGCGAGTCGGGCGTGCGCGAGCGGATGCTGGCCCGCCCGCTGCCGTACGACCCCGTACGCATCCCGCCGCTCGGCCACCTCGGCGAGCCCTGCGACGCGGCGGGGGCGGCCGTGTTCCTGGCCGGCGACCTGGCGAGGTTCGTGACGGGGACGACGGTGCACGTGGACGGCGGGATCAACGCCGCGGGCGGGTGGCGCCGGACCTGAGCCGGTACGAGCCGGTTACCAGCTCTGGTGCAGCGGCATGCCCTCCGCGTACCCGGACGAGCTCTGGATCCCGACGACCGCCTGCGCGTGGAACTCCTCCAGGTTCGACGCCCCCGCGTACGTGCACGACGACCGCAACCCGGCCACGATCGCGTCGATCTGGTCCTCCACGCTCGGCCGCTTCGGGTCCAGGTACATCCTGGACGTCGAGATGCCCTCCTCGAACAGCGACTTCCTGGCCCGGTCGAACGCCGAGTCCTCGGCGGTCCGCAGCCGGACGGCCCGCGCGGAGGCCATGCCGAAGTTCTCCTTGTACTTGCGCCCGTTGGCGTCGGTGTGCGTGTCGCCCGGCGACTCGTACGTGCCCGCGAACCAGGACCCGATCATCACGTTCGACGCCCCGGCCGCCAGCGCCAGCGCCACGTCGCGCGGATGCCGTACGCCCCCGTCGGCCCACACGTGCCGCCCCAGGCGGCGCGCCTCGGCGGAGCACTCCAGCACGGCCGAGAACTGCGGCCGCCCCACCCCGGTCATCATCCGGGTGGTGCACATGGCGCCCGGCCCCACCCCGACCTTGAGGATGTCCGCCCCGGCGGCCACCAGGTCGCGCACGCCGGCGGCGGTAACCACGTTGCCCGCCGCGACCGGCACGCCGGGATCGAGGGCGGCGACGGCGCGCAGGGCCGAGATCATCTTGTCCTGGTGGCCGTGCGCGGTGTCCACGACCAGGCAGTCGACGCCGGCCTCGAGCAGCTCCTTGGCCTTGGCGGCCACGTCGCCGTTCACGCCCACGGCGGCCGCGATGCGCAGCCGCCCCTGGGCGTCCACGGCCGGCTCGTAGAGCGTGGCGCGCAGCGCGCCCGTACGGGTCAGGATGCCGACCAGCCGCCCGTCCTCGTCCACGATGGGGGCCAGCCGGTGCCGGCCCTCGTGCAGCCGCTCGAAGGCCCCGCGCGGGTCGAGCCCGGCGGGCAGCGTGAGCAGCTCGCTCGACATGACGTGCGAGAGCTGGGTGAACATGTCCACGCCCTGGCAGTCGGCCTCGGTCACCACGCCGACGGGCCGGTTCTCCCAGTCGACCACGACGACCGCGTTGTGCGACCGCTTGGGCAGCAACTGCAGGGCCTCGCCGACGGTGTCGTGCTGGGTGAGCGTGAGCGGCGTGTCGTGGACGAGATCGCGCTTCTTGACCCAGTCGACGACGTTCGCCACGACGTCCAGGGGGATGTCCTGCGGGATGACGGTGATGCCGCCCCGCCGGGCCACGGTCTCGGCCATGCGCCGGCCGGCGACCGCGGTCATGTTCGCCACGACGATCGGGATGGTGGTGCCCGTGCCGTCGTTCGTCGAGAGATCGACTGCGAGCCGGGAACCGACCGCAGAACGCGACGGGACCATGAAAACGTCGCTATAGGTCAGGTCGTAATGGGGCTCGAGGTCGTTGAGAAATTTCACGTTCATCCATCTTATGTGGTGACAGGTTCAACAAGGGGTTTCCCCCTTTCTCGGGGGCTTATGATCGGCCGGGACACTTTTGGGGGAGGGGAGGGCCTGTGAACGTCATCGAACGGGCCGAGCTGGTAGTGGTCGGCTTCGCCGTACGCACCACCAACGCCGACGAAATGGATCCGGGCCGGGCCAGGCTTCCGGCGCTCTGGCAGCGGGCGGGCGCGCCGGGGGCTTTCGCGCATGTTCCCGGTCGCGTGGACGAGAATCTTTATGCCGTGCTGACCGATTACGAGAGCGATCACCACGGCGCCTACACGCAGATCGTCGGCACCGGGGTGCGCACCGTGCCCCGGCTGCCGGAGGGCATGGTCGCGGTGCGCGTGCCGGCCGGGCAGGCGCTGAAGCTGGAGGTCCGCGGTCAGATGCCGCAGGCGCTGGTGGAGGCGTGGCAGCAGCTGTGGAAGCACACCGAGTCGGGCGGCACGCCGTCGCGGGCGTTCACGACGGATCTGGAGGTGCACCACCCCGACGGGGTGGATCTCTACATCGCGGTCTGAGTCAGATGCCGAGCACGACGGCCGCCGCCTCGACGGCCGTCGGCTTGACCTCCTCCAGCGGCAGGTGCGCATATTCCACCGCGCAGTCCGACATGCCGCCCAGCGCCACCGTCGCCCGGATGTGCTGCGCCTGCGTCAGCTCGGGCCCCAGCAGCATGGCGATCAGCTCGCGCCGCCATTCGAACATGCGCGTGCCCAGGTCCAGATAGCTCAGCGTGGACAGCTCGCGGATCATCATCACGAGCACGTCCCGGTGCCGCCAGATCAGCTCGAAGTAGTCGTCCAGCAGCTGTCGCGGGCCGCCGGAGCGGCGGTCGCGGACGAAGCGCTCGATGTCCTCCACCATCGGCTGCACGATGCTGCGCACCAGGTCGTCGCGTGAGGAGAAGTGGTAGTAGAGCGCGGGCTTGGTGATGCCCAGCCGTTCGGAGATCTGGCGGAGGCTGGTGTTCTGCACGCCCTGCCGCACGAACAGCTCGCGCGCCACCGCCTGGATGCGTGCCTTGGTGTCACTGGGCATGGGCCAAGACTATCCCTTACCTACCGTTAAGTAAGCCGTCGTGCTAGCGTGCTTACTTAACGATAGGTAAGGAGAGGGCGATGAAGGTTCTCGTCTCGGGTGCGAGCGTGGCGGGGCCGGTGCTGGCGTACTGGCTGCGCAGGTACGGCTTCGAGGTCACCGTCGTCGAACGGGCCCCGGCGCTCAGGAAGGCGGGTGGCCACGCGGTCGATCTGTTCAGGCCGGCGATGGACATCGTCGAGCGGATGGGCGTCCTGGAGCCGGTGCTGGCCGCCAAGACCGGCACGCAATGGCTCACCCTGCACACGGACGGCGGCGGCCGTCCGGTGGAGCTGGAGCTGCGGCGCGTGATGGCCGCCGTCTCCGACCGGCACGTCGAGATCATGCGCGACGATCTGAGCGAGATTCTCTACGAGGCGACCCGGCACGACGTGGACTACGTCTTCGGCGACTCCATCGCGTCCGTCTCCGACGACGGGGAGGTGGCGTTCGACAGCGGCCGGACGGGCGCCTACGACTTCGTGGTGGGTGCCGACGGCCTGCACTCCAACGTCCGCCGCCTGGTCTTCGGCCCCGAGTCGCGCTTCACCACGTGGATCGGCGCCTACCTGGCCGTCGCCACGGTGCCGGACTTCCTCGGGCTCGACGATCGGATGGAGGGCATGGCCGGGGTGGGCTGGATGGCGGCTCTGTACAGCGCGGTGCACATGGACGACGCGCGGGCGGGGTTCCTGTTCAGGACCCCGGAGCCGCTCGACTACCACCACCGGGACGTCGCCCGGCAGAAGGAGCTGCTGCGCGAGCGCTTCGGGGGCCTGGGCTGGCAGGTGCCGAGGATCCTGGAGGAGATCGACCGCGCGCCGGCGTTCTACATGGACTCGATCACCCAGCTCCGCCTGGACACCTGGTCGCGCGGCCGGGTGACGCTGGTGGGCGACGCCGGCTACTGCCCGGGGCCGGCGGTCGGGGGGAGCACGAGCCTGGCGGTCGTGGGGGCGTACGTGCTGGCGGGCGAGCTGGCCGCGCACGGCGGCGACCACACGCGGGCCTTCCCGGCGTACGAGGCCGAACTCGGCGAGTACGTGCGCCGCAGCCGCGCCTTCGCCGTCCGCGCGGCCCGCGGCATCGTGCCCGGCAGCAGGTTCGACCTGTGGGCGCTGACCCGGGGAGCGCGCCTGGTGAACCGCCTGCCCGTCGCGCTGACCAGGGCCGCGGTCAAGGCCGGCAGCAAGGGCGTGCGGCTGCACGACTCGATCAGGCTCAAGGACTACGCAGCACGACAGGGAACGACGTCACGCCCCTGACGAAGGCGTTGGGCAGGATCCGCGGACCCTCCGCGTCGGCGTAGGAGGCCGTACCCACCCGGTCGAGCCACTCCTCGAAGAAGATCCGCAGCTCCAGCCTGGCCAGCGCGGCGCCCAGGCAGAAGTGCGTGCCCAGGCCGAACGCGATGTGCCCGCCCGGTTTCCTGGTCACGTCGAAGACGTCCGGGTCGGTGAACACCTCGGGGTCCCGGTTCGCCGACCCGTACATGAGCAGCACCTGCTGCCCCTCGCGGATCTCCTGCCCGTGCAGGGTGGTGTCACGGGTGGCCGCGCGGCACATGTTGAGTATCGGCGTGGTCCACCTGATGAACTCCTCCACCGCCCCCTCGACGAGCCCCCGGTCCTCGCGCAGCAGCCGCCACTGGTCCGGATGGCGGATCAGCGCGTCGATCGCGGTGGCGATGACCGTCCGGGTGGTCTCGGCGCCGCCGTCGAGCAGCAGCAGCGCGTCGTTGGCCAGGCTCTCGTCGTCGTAGCCGGGGCTGGCGCACCACACGGACAGCAGGTCGTCGCGCGGGTGGGCACGGCGCTCGGCGGCCAGCTCCAGCACCGCCTGCCCGTACTCGCCGGCGGCCACGGCGGCCTCGTGCGTCACGTAGCGCAGGCCGCCCCCCGCGACGATGGTGGTCTCCGACCAGTGCTTCAGCCTGGGCCAGTCCTCGTCGGGGAACCCGAGCAGCCAGCCGATCATCCGGGCCGGCAGCGGCGCCGCCAGCTCGGGCACCACGTCCACGGCGCCCTTCTCCAGGGCGCGGGTGAGCAGCTCGACGACGACCTCGCGGACGCGGGCGGCGTAGCGCTCGTGTACGTGGCGGGGCGTGAAACGGCGGTAGACGAGCCGGCGGCGCTCGGCGTGCTCGGGATCGTCCAGACCGATCATGGACGGCTCTGAGGGCAACTGGGGGCGGTAGCCGACGGTGCTGGTCCACAGCTGCGGGTCGCGTTCGACGGCCGAGATGTCGGCGTGGCGGGAGATGCCCCACAGGCCGTTGGCCGCGTCGTAGTAGGCGGGGGCGTGCTCGCGCAGCCAGGCGTACACGGGGGTGGGGTCACCGGCGTACAGGTCGCCGTCGAGTAAGTCGATCATGCCAGCACTCCTTGGCCGCGTAGCTTGTCCGCCTCCTCCTGCGACAGGCCCCAGCCGGACAAATCGGCCAGGCGGGTGGCGGGAGAGAGGTCCTGGGTGGGCACGCCGAGCAGGCGGGGCGCGGGCGTCGGATGGGTGACGCCGCCGATCTCGACGAAGGAGCCGCGGGCGGTGTTGTGCGGGTGGCCGGCGGCCTCGGACATGGACAGCACGGGCGAGACGCAGGCGTCGGAGCCCTCGAAGACCGCCTCCCACTCGGCCCGGGTCCGCTTCCCGAACTCCTCCGCCAGGCGGGCCTTCAGCGCGGGCCACTGCGCCCGGTCGTTCCTGTCGGGCAGGTCGGTCAGGCCCATGAGGGACACCATCGCCTCCCAGAACTGCGGCTCCAGCGAGCCGACGGCCACGTACTGCCCGTCGGCGGTCTCGTACGTGTCGTACTGCGGGGCGCCGGTGTCCAGCAGGTTCGTGCCCCGCGGGCCCCAGTGTCCGCTCTGGACCCCCTGGTAGAACATCGAGAACAGGATCGCCGCCCCGTCCACCATGGCCGCGTCGATCACCCGGCCCCTGCCGGTGCGCTCGCGCTCGAACAGGGCCAGCAGCACGCCGTACGCCAGCATGAGCCCGCCCCCGGCGAAGTCGCCCAGGATGTTGATCGGCGGCGTCGGCTTGTCCCCCTCGCGCCCGAGCATCGACAGCACGCCGGAGACGGCGATGTAGTCGATGTCGTGCCCGGCCGTCGGGGCGAGCGGCCCGTCCTGCCCCCACCCGGTCATCCGGCCGTAGATCAGCCGCTCGTTCACCGCGTGCAGGTCGTCGGGCCCGATGCCGAGCCGCTCCGCCACGCCCGGGCGGAACACCTCGATCACGACGTCGGCGTGGCGTACCAGCTCCTTGAACGCCGCCACGCCCTCGGGCGCCTTCAGGTCCAGGCCGATCGTGTGCTTGCCGCGGTCCATGACATCCGTCCGCGGACGGTCGGAAACCGCCTTCACCCGGTCCACCCGCAGGACATCCGCCCCATGATCGGCTAGCATCATCCCCGCGAACGGCCCCGGTGCGAGCCCCGCGAGCTCCAGCACGCGCACCCCGGACAGCGGACCCCGGCGAACCTCTGGCATCGACTTCTCCTTGCTCTGGACCCTGCCTCAGTAGAACAACATTCGGTGATCTGGTGCAAGCGGCCTTGGCGACCTCCCGGCGAAGTGGTGGGAGGTATGGGAAACTTGCCCACTGTTCGGGTGGTCTGAAGACGGGTGCGTTCAGCGACCGTCTGCAGCAGGCGTTCGATGCCGCATCAGGCGCTTGCGCCGATACAGGGGTAGGACATGGTTTCGGATAGCAACCGGCTCATCGCAGGGCGCTACCAGTTAGTGCGCGAACTGGGCCGCGGGGGGATGGGCGTGGTCTGGGAAGGCCGCGACACACTGCTGAACCGGCAGGTGGCCATCAAGGAAGTGCTGCTGCCGGACGGCCTGTCGCCGGGCGACCAGGAGCGTCAGCTGTTAAGGACCGCCCGCGAGGCTCGCACCGCGGCCAAGCTGAACCACCCCTCCGTCGTCGCCGTCTACGACGTGGTCGAGGAGGGCGGCCGGCCGTGGATCGTGATGGAGCTGGTCAGCCATCCGTCGGTCGAGCAGGTCGTGCTCACCACGGGCGCACTCCCGGTGCGAGAGGCCGCGGACCTGGGCCGGCAGGTGCTGTCCGCGCTGCGGACCGCCCACGAGGCGGGCATCCTGCACCGCGACGTCAAGCCGAGCAACATCCTGCTGGCGGACGACGGCCGCGCCGTCCTCATGGACTTCGGCATCGCCACGGTCGAGGGTGACGCGTCGCTGACCAGGACCGGCATGGTCACGGGCTCGCCGAGCTTCCTGGCCCCGGAACGGGTCCGCGCCGAGAACGCGGGACCGGCCTCCGACCTGTGGTCGCTGGGCGCCACGCTGTACGCGTGCATGGTCGGCCGCTCGCCGTTCGAGCGCGGCGACCCCATGGCCACGCTCAACGCGCTGCTCACCGAGGAGCCCGACTACCGCCGGATCCCGCCGGCCATGCACCCGATCCTGAAGGGGCTGCTCCGGAAGGAGCCCCAGGACCGGGTGACCGCCGAGGAGGCCGACCGGCTGCTGGCGGCCATCGCCGCGGCCAGGCCCGCCTCCGCCGACCTCGACCCGCCGGAGCGGAAGAAGGGCGAGGGTCCCGGCCGGGCGCTGCTCGCGGCGGCCGCGGCGGTGGTGCTGGTGCTGACGGGCGGCGCGGTCGCGTACTTCAGGATCGCCTCCCCGGCCGAGGGCACGCCGCGCGCGACCGCTCAGCCGGCCGCGGCGACCGCCCCGCTCACCCCGACCGCCGCGCCGACCACGCAGGGCGCGACGCCCTCCGCGACACCGACGCCCAGCGTGAGCAGGGTCGTGCCCGCCGTGCGGGCGTGGAGGTCGCGGGACGGCTGGTCGATCATGCGGCCGACCGGCTGGCGGGGAGCGCGCGCCGAGGCGTACACGGAGTGGACCCGCAGGGACGGCAACGCCCACCTCGGGGTCGAGGCCGTCTACTCCAACCTCGATCCGAGCCAGCTCATCCGCAACTCCCAGGAGACCCTCGCGGAGACCGCCCAGAACGTCGTCAACCGCGCCCGGCGGACGGTGACGCACCAGGGCGTGCCGGCGGTGGAGTGGGAGTTCTCCTGGACGGCGGGCGCGGCCGGCGACGCGCCGTGGCAGCGGCCGGGCACCCGCTACCACGAGGTACGCCGGGCCGTCGCCATCGGCGACACCGCCTACCTGCTGTCCTGGACCGTCACCGAGAACCAGTGGCGGCGCAACCGGGCCCTTATGCGACAGGTGATCAACAGCTTTACTGTTGGGGCATGAGCCCCTGGAACCTGCTCGCACTGCCACCGCTGCCCGAAGAGGTCATGCGCCGCCTGCTGGCGCCGCTCGGCGATCGGGTGGCGGTGCGCGTGCCCGCCTCCCGTGACCGCGACGCGCTCCTCGCGGCGCTGCCGGAGGCCGAGATCGTGCTCGGCGACTGGACGGGCACGCTGGTCATGGACGCCGGGGCGGTCCGGGCGGCGCCCCGGCTGGCGTTCGTGCAGCAGCCGTCGGTGGGCGTGGACGGCCACGACCTGGACGCCCTGGCCGCGGCCGGGGTGCCGCTGGCCAACACGCCCGGGGTCAGCGCGGTGGCGGTCTCCGAGTGGTGCCTGGCCGCCACGATGTCGCTGTCGCGCAAGCTGGCCGCCGCCGACGCCGCCGTACGCGCGGGGGAGTGGCCGCAGCAGGGGCTGCAGCCCCACGAGCTGCGCGGCCGGCGCGTGGGCATCGTCGGCTACGGCCCGATCGGCGCCACCTGCGCGGAGATGTTCCGCGCGCTCGGCTGCCAGGTGTCCTACTGGACGCGCACCCCGCGCCCGGACCCCGGATTCGAGGACCTGGAGACGCTCGTGTCCGCGTGCGACGTCGTGGTCGTCGTGATCGCGCTGTCGGATGAGACCCGTGGCCTGGTCGACCCCGGCCGCATGAAGCAGGGCGCCCTGCTGGTCAACGCGGCCAGGGGCGGCGTGGTAGACCAGCCGGCGCTCGTGGCCGCCCTGCGCGAGGGCCGGCTGGGCGGGGCCGCGCTGGACGTCTTCGACGTGGAGCCGCTGCCCGCCGGCGACCCGCTGCGCGAGCTGCCGAACGTCCTGCTGTCACCGCACGTCGCCGGCGTCACCCCCGAGGCCACCGGCCGCCTGCTCACCGCCACCCTGGACAATCTGACCGCCGCCGTCGAGGGACGGGAGGTCGACGGCGTGCTTAACGGAATATCGCCGGTGATCAACCGAAAGTTTACGGAATCGCCTACCACGTAGGGGATCCACCTGGCACGATGAACAGTTTTCGTGTCTTTAACGACCCCGGTCTGTTCCGGATCGCTCATGGGAGATACCGTCTTACGGACGATCTCTACCAGCTCAAGGGGGTGCTTTCGTGACGACGACGATGTCGACACACCAACGGGCAGTAGAGCAGATCCGGCAGTCGTACGCCGCGATCCCCGGCGACGCCGCGCCCCGGCTGGCCAAGTCCACGTCCAACCTCTTCAGGTTCCGCGACGGCGGGCGGACGGCCAAGCTCTCGGCCCGGGATCTCGACGAGGTCATCAGCGTCGATCCCGAGACGATGACGGCCGAGGTCCAGGGCATGACCACGTACGAGCACCTGGTGGACGCCACGCTGCCGCACGGGCTCATGCCTTATGTGGTGCCGCAGCTCAAGACGATCACGCTGGGGGGCGCCGTCACCGGGCTCGGGATCGAGTCCACCAGCTTCAGGGACGGGCTGCCGCACGAGTCGGTCGAGGAGCTCGAGATCCTCACCGGAGACGGGCGCGTCGTCGTGGCCCGCGACGACAACGAGCACCGCGATCTGTTCCGCGCGTTCCCCAACTCCTACGGGACGCTCGGCTACGCCCTGCGCATCCGGATCAAGCTCCGCAAGGTCCAGCCGTACGTGCATCTCACCCACGTCAAGTTCACCGACGCGGGCAAGTGCATGCTGGCCATGCAGGAGATCTGCGACAGCATGGTGTACGACGGCGAGAGCGTCGACTTCGTGGACGGCGTCTTCTTCGCCCCCGGTGAGATGTACCTCACGCTCGGCCGCTTCGCCGAGCGCGCTCCCTACATCTCCGACTACACCGGGATGCGGATCTACTACCAGTCCATCAGGCAGCGCAGCCGCGACTGGCTGACGATCCGCGACTACCTGTGGCGCTGGGACACCGACTGGTTCTGGTGCTCGCGCGCCTTCGGCGTGCAGCAGCCGGTGGTCCGCTCGCTCATGCCGCGCCGCTGGATGCGCTCCGACGTCTACCGGCGCCTGGTGGCGCTCGACCGGAAATACGGCCTGACCGCCCGCGTCGACAGGTGGCGCGACCAGCCGGTGCAGGAGTCGGTCATCCAGGACGTCGAGACCCCGGTCGAGCGCGGGGCCGAGTTCCTGGAGTTCTTCCACGACAAGGTGGGCATGACCCCGGTGTGGATGTGCCCGCTGCGGGCCTCGACCCGCTGGCCGCTCTACCCGCTCGAGCCGGGCAAGCTCTACGTCAATTTCGGTTTCTGGGGAATGGTGCCGCTGCCACGGGGGCGGTTCGACGGTTACTACAACCGGCTCATCGAGTCTTCTGTACACGACCTCGATGGCCACAAGTCGCTCTACTCGACCTCGTTCTATGCCCGTGAGCAGTTCTGGCAGCTGTACAACGGCGACGCCTATTGGCCGGTCAAGCGGGAATACGACCCGAACGGTCGCCTGCTGGACCTGTACGAAAAGTGTGTACGGGGAAGGTGAGTTGATGGCTCTCGCAACCATCTTTGAGAAAATCGTCGGCACGGAAGCGAACCTCGCGTTCATGGCCTACGACGGCAGCAAGGCCGGGCCGGACGGCGCCGACCTGGCCCTCGAGGTCAAATCACCGATCGCGGTGGCCTACCTGGCCCAGGCACCGGGGGAACTGGGCCTGGCCAGGGCGTACATCTCCGGTCACATTGACGTTCACGGCGACCTGTACGCGCTGCTGGACCGGATGTGGAACATCACCACCAACGACCTGACGACCTCCGAGAAGGTCGCCGCCGTCCGGTCGCTGGGCGTCAAGCCGCTCCTCATGCGGGTGCCGCCGCCACCGCAGGAGATCCGCCAGAGCACCCTGGCGAGGCTGGGCTCCCGGCACGCCAAGCAGCGCGACGCCGAGGCCATCCACCACCACTACGACGTCTCCAACCGCTTCTACGAGTGGGTCCTGGGGCCGTCCATGGCCTACACGTGCGCGTGCTTCCCGACGGAGGACTCGACGCTGGAGGAGGCCCAGTACGCCAAGTTCGACCTGGTGGCCCGCAAGCTCGGCCTGGAGCCGGGGATGCGCCTGCTGGACGTCGGCTGCGGCTGGGGCGGCATGGTCATGCACGCGGCCAAGCACTACGGCGTCAAGGCGCTCGGCGTCACGCTGAGCCGCCAGCAGGCGGAGTGGGCGCAGAAGGCCATCGCCGACGCGGGGCTGCAGGACCTGGCGGAGGTCCGCTTCATGGACTACCGCGACGTCAAGGAGTCGGGCTTCGACGCGGTCAGCTCCATCGGCCTGACGGAGCACATCGGCAAGGCGAACGTGCCGTCGTACTTCCAGTTCCTGTACGGCAAGCTCAGGCCCGGCGGCCGCATCCTGAACCACTGCATCACCCGGCCGACCGGCAAGGAGAAGACGTTCAACAAGGGCGGCTTCATCAACCGCTACGTCTTCCCCGACGGTGAGCTGGAGTCGGTGGGCTGGCTGATCCGGCAGATGGAGGACACCGGCTTCGAGATCCGCCACGAGGAGAACCTGCGGGAGCACTACGCCAAGACCCTGCGCCACTGGTGCGACAACCTGGACGCCAACTGGGACGACGCGGTCCAGGAGGTCGGCATGGGCACGGCCCGGGTGTGGGCCCTGTACATGGCGGGGTGCATCGTGGGCTTCGAGCGCAACAAGGTCCAGCTCCACCAGGTGCTGGGCGTCAAGCTCGACCAGCAGGGCCGCTCCGGCGTCCCGCTCCGGCCCGCCGTCGACTGGCCCTGAGGCGGCGCCGATCCGCACCTCGGGTCGGTGCCTGAAGCGAAACGGAGCTTGCGGTTGACGCAAGCTCCGTCGCTATCCCGCGGACGTGGACAAGGAATCGGCCTGTTCGCCGTGTCCGGCCGCCATGCGATGGTGCCTGTCCTTGGCGTGCCGCCCCCTGCTGGGATGGTGCTCGTCCGTGCTGGAGTCCTCTGGTGACTCCAGCGGCTGCTCCTTGGGATTGTGGGGCTTCGCGTGCCTGCCCACGTGATCTCCTTAGACTCTCCCAACTGCTTAAAGTGACCGTATGGCTACAGTCGGCATCGGGGCAAGCGGGAACCCGGTAAAGGTGAAGCAGTTTTCAGGGAGGGAGCCGGCCCGGCGACCCCTGACCAGATCGCCGGGCCAGGCAAGAGGGGGCGCATCAGGTGCAGGTGGTGCCGTTCAGGGTGAAGGAGGATGGCTGGGCGGTGTTGCCGCCGTGCGTGGCCTGGAAGCCGAACGACGCGGACGCCCCCGGGGCGATGGCCGCGTTGTAGGAGGCGTTCCTGGCCGTCACCTGGCCGCTGGTCGGCGAGATCGAGGCGTTCCAGGTCGAGGTGATCGTCTGGCCGGCCGGCAGGGTGAAGGCCAGGTTCCAGGCGGAGACCTGGGTCGTGCTCGTGTTGGCGATGGTGACGGCGGCGGTGAAGCCGGTGTTCCAGGCGTTCGTCGTGTACGTGACGCGGCACGCCCCGGTCGGCGGGGTGGGTGAGGTGGTCGGCGTGGTGGTGGGGTCGCCGCCCTCCGAGAGGCCGAAGAAGTCGATCACCGCGGCCGCCATCCCGCTCTGCGGCAGGCTGTGGCCCACGCCCTGGAGGCTGATCGCCTCGACCGGGGCCATGGTGCCCGTGCCGCCGTACCGGGTCCGGGCCCAGCCGGATCGGGGCTGGTCGGTGAGGCTGGGGGTCTGGCTCAGGCCGTGGACGTCGGTCCACTGCTTGATCTGCTCCTGGAAGTTCGGGTAGCGCAGCGTGGTGTCCTCGGTGCCGTGCCACGTCTGCATGCGCGGCCGCGCGCCGGTGTACCCGGGGTAGGCCGCGCGTACGAGGTCGCCCCACTGTTGCGGCGTCTTGGTGACCTGGCCGTTGGCGCAGGCGCTGTTCCAGCTGGAGCCGTCGGTGGTGGCGAAGCAGCCGAACGGCACGCCCATGAACGCCGCCCCCGCCCTGAACACGTCGGGGTAGGCGCCCAGCAGGACGTTGGTCATCATGCCGCCGGAGGAGGCGCCCGTCACGAACGTACGGGCGGGGTCGGCGTTGTGGCGCTGCTGGACGTACCTGACCATGGAGACGATCCCGACGGGGTCGCTGCCGCCGTCATGGCGCAGCGCCTGCGGCGAGGAGACGTCGAAGCAGGAGCCGCTCCTGGTCGCCGACGGGTAGATGACCACGAACTTGTACCGGTCGGCGAGCGAGGCGAACTCCGTGCCGGAGTGGAAGGCCGGGCCGGAACCCGTGCAGTAATGTACGGCCACCAGCAGCGCGGGCCGGGCGGGGACACCGTCGGGGACGTACAGGTGCATGCGTAAGTTGGTGGGGTTCGTACCGAAGCCGGTCACTTCCGTGAGCTGGGCGGACGAGGCCGGCGGCGCGGCCATCAGCCCGGCGGCCACCAGTGCCGCGGCGGCGATCACGGCGCTTGCTATTCGAGCTCTCAGCTTCATCGAGTTCCTCTCGCTCGTCCGCCGAAACATTGCGAGTGTCCACAGAAAATTTCGGCATCGCAACAGCCAGGGGCGCCCGGGCGAGACGGAAGGCGATGAGCTGCCAAGAGGCGCGGCTCAGGCGGTCAGGACGATGAAAGTTTCGCCAGCTCGCGCAGCGTGCCGGTGAGGCCCTGCCACGCCTGATCGGCGTCCGGAGTGGCACCGTGCGGCCCCCGGAACCACGCCACGAACTCCGCCACGTCGTCGAGGGCCCACCGCAGCCGGTAGAGCGCCAGGGCGCCGGGGTCGGGCTTGCGGCCGGTCGCCTCCGCGTACCGGGCGAGGTCGTCGTCGGTTCCGGCCACCAGCCACAGGTCCCGCTCCGGCACGGCCATCCCGACCGTGTCCCAGTCCAGCAGCAGCCGCCGCCCGCCGGGGGCGCGCAGCAGGTTGCCGGGGTGCGGCTCGCCGTGCGTGACCACCGGCTCCCCGGGCCTGCCCGCCAGCCGGTCGAACTCCTCCAGCCCGCGCCGCAGCACCCCGGCGTGGTCCGCGATCAGCTCCTGCGCGGGCCCGGCGTACGGGCCGCCGAGCCAGGACAGGGACGTGTCGCGCAGCGCCTGCTCCAGCCCGGCCCGGCCGGTCAGCTCCACCGGGCGGCCGGGGGTGGGCAGCGGGGGCGGGGTCGCGTGCAGCTCGGCCAGCAGGTCGATGATTAGGGCACGCTCGCCGGCGGGCAGCTCGTCGCCGAAGTGGCCGGGGATGCCGTCCTCGTACGGGAACACGCTCATGGCGTACCGGTGGCGGTCGAGGCGGCGCAGCGTCGTGCCGTCGGCCGCGCGCAGCGGCGCGACGACGAAGTCCAGGCCCGCCTCCTCGCGCAGCGCCGCCGCCGTCTCCATGGCCAGCCGGAGGCCGTCGAACGTGCGCCGCCGCACGTCCGCGACCGTGACGAACCAGCGCCGCCCGCCCCTGTCGGCCGCCACCCAGTGGAAGTCGCCGAACCCGACCGGCGCGTAGTCCAGCGTGGCGGCCTCGATCTCCCACTCGCCCAGTGCGGGCCGCAGCAGCCCCTCGTCGAAGTCGTCCGGCCGATCGCGCATACCGAGCAAGCTATCGGCCCGTCCGGGGTCACTTCACCTGGATAAGCAGGCCCGCGCCGCGCCCGCCCGCGATGTCCCATCTCCGGGTCGTCCGCCACCCGCGTGGCCGGCCCGCCACCAGAGTCGCGCGAGCATCCCATGGGCCGGCGAGGAAGAAGGCGCGGGCCGGGCCCGCGCCTTCGAGGATCGGAGACCGGCCGGCTACCGGAGCTCGCGCTTGAGGATCTTGCCCGTGGCCGTCATCGGCAGGGAGTCGCGGAACTCGATGATCCGGGGGTACTTGTAGGCCGCCATGTTTTCCTTGGCCCAGGCGATCAGCTCGTCCTCGGTGATCGTGGTCCCGGGGGTGCGGATGACGTACGCCTTGATCTCCTCGCCGTGCGACTCGTGCTCGACCCCGACCACGGCGGCCAGCGACACGGCCTCGTGCGTCATGAGGACCTCTTCGAGCTCGCGCGGGTAGACGTTGAACCCGCCTCGGATGATCATGTCCTTGGCCCGGTCGATGATGGAGTAGTAGCCGTCGGCGTCGCGCGTGGCGATGTCGCCCGTACGGAACCAGCCGTCCTTCATGACCTCGGCCGTGGCCTCCGCGCGGCCGTAGTAGCCCTTCATGATGTTGTGGCCGCGGATGGCGATCTCGCCGGGGCCCTCGCCCTCGACGGTCTTCCAGTCGCCGTCGATCAGCTTCATCTCCACGCCCCAGATGGGGGTGCCGATCGTGCCGGGCTTGGTGGGCCGGCCGAGCTGGTTGAAGCTGGCCACCGGCGACGTCTCCGACAGGCCGTAGCCCTCCAGGATGCCGATGCCGAACGTCTGCTCGAAGTCCTTGAGCACCTCGACCGGCGACGACGCGCCGCCCGCCACGGCCACCCGCACCGAGCGCGGCACCTCCGCACCCTCGGCGTGGATCTTCGTGAGCATGCCCCAGTACATCGTGGGCACCCCGGCGAAGAACGTCACGTTCTCCTTGACCATGATCGACAGCGCCTCGCCGGGCTCGAAGCGCGGCATCAGCACCACGGTGGCGCCGCGCAGGAAGCCCGTGTTCATGACGACGGTCTGGCCGAAGGAGTGGAACAGCGGCAGCACCGCCAGGTAGGTGTCGGCCGCGCCCTCCTCCCGCGGGAACATCTTGTCGCTGACCATGGAGTTCATCAGCATGTTCTGGTGGCTGAGCTCGGCTCCCTTGGGCTGGCCCGTGGTGCCCGAGGTGTAGAGGATCACCGCGGTGTCGTCGGGCGCCGTCTGCACGGTCTCGAACTCCGCCGCCATCCCGCCGAGCGCGGCCCAGATCGACTCGCCGTACTCCGACTCGGTCGCCAACGGGGTCGCGGGCAGCACGAAGAAGTGCTCGCAGCCCTGCGCCGCCTCGAAACCGGCCTTGCCACGCTCACCCAGCGGCAGCTCGGGCGTGCCCTCGAAGCAGAACAGCGCCTTGGCGTCGCTGTCGTCGAGGTGGTAGGCGATCTCGCGCGACTGCAGCAGCACGTTGAGCGGCACCACCGTCGCGCCGGCCTTGAGGATGCCGTAGTAGACGAACGGGAAATACGGCAGGTTGGGGCAGGCCAGCGCGACCTTGTCACCCTTGCCGATGCCCCGCGTCACCAGCAGGTTCGCCACCTGGTTGGCGACCGTGTCGATCATGGAGTACGGCAGCCGCATGTCGCCGAAGACGATCGCGGTGCGGTCGGGGGTGTTCCTGGCGCTGTCTTCCAAGACGACCGACAAGTTGAGCATGACGCCTTCCTCCCTCTGAACGGCTTCGGCGCCATCCTCGCAGGCCGTGCATACCGGTTGGTAGGGGCAATTTCATCGCCACCTGCAGCGGTCCGCTGAACGCGGACCACCGGAGGCAACGCGTGCCACAACTGGATATGGACGCGCCCGCCTACGTCGAGTAAGCAAGTAGGAAGTTACTTACCCCTTGGAGGGGGTCATGGAGTACGACTACGTGATCGTCGGGGCGGGCTCCGCAGGATGCGTGCTGGCCAACCGACTATCCACGGACCCGGGTGTGTCGGTGGCGCTGGTCGAGGCGGGCGGGACGGACGACAAGCTGGAGATCCGCATGCCCGCGGGCTTCGCCAAACTGTTCAAGACCGACTACGACTGGAACTACACCACGGCCAAACAGGGCGAGATGTCCGGCCGCGAGCTCTACTGGCCGAGGGGTCGCGTGCTCGGCGGCTCCTCCTCGCTCAACGCCCAGATGTGGGTGCGCGGCTGCCAGCAGGACTACGACCAGTGGGGCGTCCAGGGCTGGGCCTACGACGACGTCCTGCCGTACTTCACCAGGGCCGAGCGCCGCGTCGGCACCAACCAGGGCGGCGTCTACGGCACCACCGGCCCCCTGTACATCTCGGAGCTGCGCAGCCCCAACGTGACCACCGCCGCGTTCCTGCGGGCGTGCGAGGAGCTCGGCCTCAGCCGCCTCGGCGAGCTGAACGGCCGCTCCAACGAGGGCTACTGCCCCACCCCCGTCACCCAGAACCGGGGCAGGCGCTGGAGCTCCGCCGACGCCTACCTGCGCCCCGCGACCTCGCGGCCCAACCTCCACGTGATCACGGGCGCCACGGTGGACCGGGTGACGTTCGACGGCAAGCGGGCGACGGGCATCGAGCACAGCGGCGGCGCCCAGATCAAGGCCCGGCTGGAGGTGATCCTGGCCGCGGGCGCGATCGGCTCCCCCTACCTGCTCCTGCGCTCCGGCGTGGGCGCGCCCGACGAGCTGCGCGACGCCGGGGTCCCGATCGTGCACGAGCTGCCCGAGGTCGGCAGGAACCTGCAGGACCACCTGTCCAGCGGCGTGTTCATCGAGTGCAAGCAGCCGGTGACGCTCACCAAGGCCGAGTCGATGAGCAACCTGCTGCGCTACATCGTCCTGCGCTCCGGCATGCTCACCACGAACGTGGGGGAGGCGGTCGCGTTCATCAAGACCTCGGACGGTGAGCCGGCGCCGGACATCGAGCTGATCTTCGCGCCGGGGCCGTTCATCGACCACGGCCTCACCCCGCCGACCGGCCACGGGCTCACCGTCGGGGTCGTGCTGCTGCAGCCGGAGAGCCGCGGCCGGGTCGGGCTGAGCGGCAGGGACGTGGTGATCGACCCCGGCTACCTCACCGCCGAGGCCGACGTCAGGCGCCTGATCGCGGGGCTGCGGATGGCCAAGCAGGTGTTCGCCACCGCCGCGATGAGGCCGTACGCGGGCGGGCCGATGGCGCCCTACTGGGCGCCGGAGACCGACGAGGAGCTCGCCCAGTGGGTACGCGAGCGCGGCGAGACCCTGTATCACCCTGTCGGGACCTGCCGCATGGGCGCCGACGAGGACTCCGTCGTGGACCCGGCCCTGCGCGTGCGCGGCGTCCAGGGGCTCAGGGTCGTGGACGCGTCCATCATGCCGACCCTGAACCGCGGCCACACCCACGCGCCCGCCATCATGATCGGCGAGAAGGGGGCCGACCTGATCAGAGGGAGCAAGCCTTGACGTAAGTGGTCACTTGCGTAATCTCGTCGGTATGACGATGCCCGCGGACCTCGACCTGTCGCAGATCCCGTTCTGGGGGCTGCCGCAGGCCGAGCGCATGGAGGCCTTCCGCAGGCTGCGCGAGCTCGACCGCCCGGTCTTCGTGCCGGAGCAGACGGTGCCGTTCATCGGTGGCGGGCCGGGCTACCACGCCCTGGTCCGCCACGCCGACGTGACCGAGGCCAGCAGGAACGCGGCCGTGTTCAGTAGCGAGCCGTGCTCCAACAGCATCCCCGACATGCCGCGCTGGCTGAGCGTCTACTTCGGCTCGATGATCAACATGGACGACCCGAGACACGCGAGGCTGAGGCGGATCGTCTCGCGGGCGTTCACGCCGCGCATCCTGTCGAAGATGGAGGAGGACCTGGCGCGGGCGGCCAGGGAGATCGTGGACCGGGCGATCGAGGAGGGTCCGGGCGACTTCGTCACGCAGGTGGCGGCCAGGCTCCCCGTACGAGTCATCTGCGACATGATGGGCATCCCCGCGAAATTTCATGACCTGGTGTTGCGGCGGACCAACGTCATCCTCGGCAACGCCGACTCCGAATACACCGGCATCGCCCCCGAGTTCGGCCGCGTCAACGTCGCCCGCGGCCTGGTCAGGCTGCTGCACGCCGGCTTCTCGCTCAACCGCCTGGCCGCCCGCCTGGGCGACGAGCGGCGCCGGCGGCCCACGGGCGACCTGGTCAGCCTCCTGGTCAACGGCGAGGAGCGGCTCAGCTCGCAGGAACTGGGCTCGTTCTTCATCCTGCTGGTGGTGGCGGGCAGCGAGACCACCCGCAACGCGATCGCGTACGGGCTCAAGCTCTTCACCGACCACCCCGGCCAGCGCGAGCTGTTGCTGGCCGACTTCGACGGCCGCATCGTCGGCGCCTGCGACGAGATCGTCCGCTACGCCACGCCGGTCATCCAGTTCCGCCGCACGCTGACCCGCGACCACGAGATGAACGGCACCGCGTACAAGAAGGGTGACAAGGTGTTGCTCTTCTACAACTCGGCCAACCGCGACGAGTCGGTGTTCGCGGACCCGGACACGTTCGACATCACCCGCGACCCCAACCCGCACGTCGGGTTCGGCGGCCCCGGCCCGCACTACTGCCTGGGCGCCCATCTCGCGCGCAGGGAGATGACCGTGATGTTCCGCGAGCTGTTCACCCGCCTGCCGGACATCAGGGCCGTGGGGGAGCCCGACTTCCTGCTGTCCAACTTCATCAACGGCGTCAAGCACCTCCGCTACACGTTCTGACCAGCGGGTGCCACGTGTTGTGCCACCCTCCGAGCGAGTCGAATGCTAGGTTTCGCAGTCATGGAGATCAGGACTATCCACGCCAATGGGGTGGAGTTCGCGTATCTGTCCTTGGGTGAGGGGCCGCTGGCGCTGTGCCTGCACGGCTTCCCTGACACCGCGCACACCTGGCGGCACCTGATGCCCGCGCTGGCCGAGCGCGGCTACCGCGCGGTCGCGCCGTTCCTGCGCGGCTACGCGCCCACGGAGGTCCCGGCCGACGGCGCCTACGAGGACGCGGCGCTGGTCGCCGACCTGCGCGCCCTGCACGAGGAGCTCGACGGCGGTGACGACGCCGTCGTCATCGGCCACGACTGGGGCAGCTTCCCGGTCTACGCCACGGCCGGTCGCTTCCGGCGCGCCGTCACGCTCGCGGTGCCGCCGCCGGGCTCGCTGGCGGGCGTGTTCTTCGACTACGAGCAGCTCAAGCGCTCGTTCTACATCTTCCTCTTCCAGACCGGCCTGGCGGAGGCGGCCGCCGCCACCCCCGGCTTCATCGACAACCTCTGGCGCGACTGGTCGCCCGGCTACGACGCCAGTGAGGACCTGGAGTTCGTCCGGCGCAGCCTCGGCGACCCGGCGAACCTGAGCGCGGCCATCGGCTACTACCGGGCCATGCTCGGCACCACGCCGCCCTCGGGCCGCTACCCGGCGGTCGAGCAGGGGGTCGCGGGTCCCGTCCTGTACCTGCACGGCGCCCAGGACGGGTGCCTGGGCGCCGAGCTGGTGAAGAACGCGCTCGACCACCTGCCGGAGGGCTCGCGGGCCGAGCAGGTGGCGGGCGCCGGGCACTTCCTCCACCTGGAACGGCCCGCCGAGGTCAACCGGCTCATCCTGGACTGGCTCGGCCCGGCCTCATGAGACGCTGAGGACCGCGATCACCGGGTGCTGCCCCGACAGGCTCACCCGGATCGTCTCCTCCACCGCGAACCCGCGCGGGATCTCGTCGTGGACCAGCGCCACGGCCAGCCCGCCGGGGGCCAGCACCCGCCGGACCTCCCGCCACAGCGGGGCGAGGCCGCCCGCGAGCCGCCCGGCCGGCGGCACCTGGCGGCCCCAGGGCGGGTTCACCAGCACGCGGTCCGCGCCCCCGGAGGCCACCGGGATCCGCCCCCCGTCGGCCACCGCCCAGGCGAACGACGCCCGGTGCTCCCCCGAGTTGGCCGTGGCGGCGGCGACGGCGGCCGGGTCGTGGTCGAAGCCCAGCATCCGCACGCCGGGCCCGGCCACCGCGCGGGCCTCGATGAGCGTGGTGCCCGCCCCGCAGCACGGGTCGAGCACCGTCCCGGCCCCGGCCGGCCGGGCGAGCTGCGCCATGGCGGCGGCCACCGGCGGGTGCAGCGTGCCCCGTACCGAGGCCGTCTTGTACGTCCTGCGGTGCAGCGGACGCCGTCCCGGCCGGACCGCGATGACCGCCTGGTCGCCCTCGATCGTGACCCGCCACGACATCGCGTCCAGCGGCGGCCGCCCGCCGTCCCGCCGTGAGTGGTACGGCACCCGCAGCGGCCGCGCCAGCTCCGTCCCCACCGCGTCCTCGATCTCGAACCTGGTGTAGTTGCGCCGTCCCACGAACGACGCCGACACCTCCAGCCCGTTGCCCGCCCGCGCCAGCGGTCCGGTGTCCAGCTCGCGCGCCGCCCTGGCCAGCCGGCCCAGCGCCGAGCGGTCGTGGCCGATCCCGTCGACCACGGCGGCGGCCAGCAGCACGTCGTCCGCCGTGCGCAGGCTCAGCAGGTCGGCCCCCGGCGGGGCCTCGAACCACACCTCGCGATGGCGCACACCGCGCACCACGCCGATGCGGGAACGTCTGATCTCCATGGCCACCAGGGGCTCGATACCACGCACGGCCCTGGCCACGGCAAAGGTAGCCAACTGTCCTTCTCCCACGTCGCGACCCGGGACGGCGGTCGCTCGGCCGTCCCGCATCGCCGGCGGTGGGTCGTCCGCGACCCGCCGGCGGATCGCTAGCGGAGGTAGAAGAAGGTCATGGAGGACACCTTAGGGACGCGGGGCACCGGGAGCCACAGGTTTTTTCCGCCTTCGTACGTACGGTGTACGTCGCACCCATTGACGTAAGTGGCTGCTTTTCCAATGATTGGGTCATGAGCGTCCTGGACTTCGACCTGTCGGACCGCGACTTCTGGGCCAAGCCCATGAGCGAGCGCGAGGAGGCGTTCGAGCGGTTGCGCGCGCGTGACACCCCGGCCTTCTTCGAGGAGATGGAGATGTCGTACGCGCCGCAGGGCCCGGGCTACTACGCGCTCGTCAAGCACGCCGACATCCTCGAGGCCAGCCGCAACCCGGAGATCTTCTGCTCGGGCGACGGCGGCGCGACCAACATCCCCGACATGCCGGCGGAGTTCGCCGAGTACTTCGGCTCCATGATCAACATGGACGACCCGCGGCACGCCCGGCTGCGCCGGATCGTCTCCCGCGCCTTCACGCCCAAGATGATCAAGCAGTTCGAGACCGACGTGGAGTCGGCGGCCGTCGGCATCGTCGACGACCTGGTGGCCAAGGGCCCCGGCTGCGACTTCGTGACCGAGGTCGCCGCCCGGCTGCCGCTGAAGATCATCTGCGACATGATGGGCATCCCCGAGCGCGACTACCAGTTCGTCTTCGACCGCTCCAACATCATCCTCGGCGGCTTCGACCCCGAATACACCGGCGGCGACCTCGAACAGCTCGCCGAGCGGCTGCTCAACGCCGGCATGGAGCTGCAGCAGCTCGTGCAGGACCTGGCCGCCCACCGCGCCGACAACCCCACCGGCGATCTGACCTCGTCCCTGGTCAACGCCAACATCGACGGCGAGCGGCTGACGATGCAGGAGCTGGGCTCGTTCTTCATCCTGCTGGTCGTGGCCGGCAACGAGACCACGCGCAACGCCATATCGTACGGCCTGCGCCTGCTCACCAAGAACCCCGACCAGCGCGCGCTCTGGCTGGAGGACATCGACGGCCGCGCGCCCGGGGCCGTGGAGGAGATCGTCCGGCTGGCCTCCCCGGTGAACTTCATGCGCCGCAAGGTCACCAGGGACTTCGAGATGAACGGGCACCTCTACCGCAAGGGCCAGAAGGCGGTGCTGTTCTACTGGGCGGCGAACAGGGACGAGGCCGTGTTCGCCGACCCGCTGCGCTTCGACATCACCCGCCACCCCAACCCGCACGTCGGCTACGGCGGCCCCGGCCCCCACTTCTGCCTCGGCGCCCACCTGGCCAGGCGCGAGATCACGGTGATGTTCCGCGAGCTGCTGCGCCGCGTGCCGGCCATCGAGGGCGGCCGGCCGGACCGGCTGCACTCCAGCTTCATCAACGGGATCAAGCACATGGAGTGCAGCTTCTAGCGGCGGCCGTCAGGACTGGCCGGCCAGCCTCATCTGGTTCATCACCGTGCGGATGTCGGGCAGGAGCTGCTTGCTGTCCGACGGGATCGACATGTAGACGATGGCCGGCACGTTCGCGCCGGTGTTGACGGCCATCGTCACGATCGTGGCCTTCTCGGTCTCCGAGGTCAGCGAGTACGCGATCAGCCGCCCCGTCTGGCCGTTCACCTTGATCGGCTGCTGGGCGATCTTGCGGACCTTGTTGTCCGGCGGGAAGAAGCGCTTGCGGGCGCTCAGCACGACCTGCTTGATCACCGGCTCCAGGTTGTCCTGCTCGTAGTACGAGGCCAGCCTCGGCGACAGCGGGCCGACCAGCAGCTCGGCGTACTTCTCCGGCGCCACCTGGACGTACTGGCGGCTGTCGAAGCCGTACGTGCCCTTGACCGTGGCGCGCTGGTCGAGCTGCCACGTGCCGCCCAGGCGCGGGATCGAGACCCCGGCGGCGGCGACGGGAACGCGGCCGATCACGGGGGCGGCCCGGCCGGAGTATTTCGGCAGCGGGCCGATCGAGGTCGACGTCTTGGTGGTCTTCGGCTCCTGCGACGCCGTGGCCTTGCCGCCCGCCACGTTCGCGCTCGACGGCTTCTCGCCGGCCAGCGGCCCCCACAGGAACGCCCACAGCAGCGCGGCGACCAGCGCGATCGCCACGGAGCCGCCGAGGGCGTAGATCCAGATGGGCTTGCCCGGCTCGTCGTCGTCCAAGGAGTCCTGCTCGCCCATGGACTGGTAGTTGTCGCCGAAGACGGTGTTCCAGAGCTCCTGCTGGCGCTCGGGTGGCGGGGTGCGGGAGCCGCTGATCTGGCCGGCCGTGACGAACCGGTGCTCCGGGTCGGAGGGGTCGCGGCTCAGGTTCGAGCCGGGGCGGCCGGACTGGTCCTCGCCGGGAGGCGCGCCGACGTGCGCGGAGTCCATGGGGGTGGAGGGGACGGCGCGGTCGTTCAGCAGGTTCTCGGAGTGCTGGGCGTAGGTGACCGTGCGCTCCTCGGCCGGGTGGCCCTGGGGCGGCGGCTGGGGACCGGACGGCCCGTCCTGCGGCGGGGCGGCCGGCGGCGCGGTGTGCGGGCCGGTGTGCGGGGCGGCCTGCGGGGGGCTCAGGTTGCCGGCCGGGGCGTTCAGGCTGTCGTACATCATCGTGTGCTCGGCCGACGGGTCGGCCGCCGCCGCGCGCTCGGCCTGGGGCCAGGGGGCGGGGCTGGAGAGGTTGGACCACGCGCCGGGGGAGGGGGTGGGCGGCTGCGCCCACGCGGGCACCGGGTCCGGGACGACCGGCTGGCCGGGCGGGGGCGCGGGGAGGCCCGGCGAGGACGCGTCCTGCCAGGGCGCCGGCCCCGCCGCGCCCGGCGCGGAAGCGTCCTGCCAGGGGGCGGGCCCGGTGCTGTGCGCGGAAGCGTCCTGCCAGGGGGCAGGCCCGGTGCTCTGCGGCGGCGCGTCCGGCCACGCGATGGGCACGTCGTGCGGCGAGCCCTCGGGCCGGCCCCCGTTCTGGCGGGGCGCGTCGGGCCAGGACGGTCCCTGCGCGGGCGCGTCGGGCCACGACGAAGGGCCGGCCGGGCCGGTGCGGGAGGCGCCCGGGGGCTCCGGCCAGGAGGTGTCCTTGCGCGGCGGCTCCGGCCAGGACGGCTCCGGCTGGGCCGGCCTGGGGGACTCGGGCCAGGACGTGGGGACCTCGGCCGGGGGGGAGTCCGGCCAGGAGGGCGCCGCGTCGCGTCGTGGTGCCTCCGGCCAGGACGATGGCAGGTGAGGTCCGGAATTCTCCGTTGCCATTGCTGCCGGCCCTCCCGAGGTTGTGTCCGGATGTCCCGTTATATCCGGATTTGACGTGTCACGCATGATCTCATGGGATTTTCCAGGAGACCCAGGTGGTTCCGCAGCGAAACGAGCGAAGCCATGTGGATCGGTGGGCGGGTCCTGCAACGGCAGGCCGCCCTCCGGTCGATCAGGCTCAGCTGGGTATACCACGGCGACAAGGCTATTCTTGTGGGACGAATGAGGTCACAACGGATACATCACCATCAGGTCTCACCGGACCTGAAGAGACCATTGTGCCCGCGGACCTCGATCGAGTTTCTGCATTCAGCCGAAGACGTGCGCTAGGCTTGACACGTGCGTTCCGCGACCCTGCTTCTTAGCGGGCCGCGACGGCCCTGAGCACTCGCCGTCGCGGCTTCACCCCTCGTTGTGTGCGCGAGGGGTTTTCTTATGGGTCCGAATCAAGCCAGAAGGACAGTAGCCGTGAGTGAGTACGACCCGCAGGCGCTGCAGGCCAAGTGGCAGCAGCGATGGGAGGAGCAGGACACCTACCGGGCGAGCGAGGACGCCGCGGACACCCGCGAGCGGCGCTACATGCTCGACATGTTCCCCTACCCGTCCGGCGACCTGCACATGGGCCACGGCGAGGTGTTCGCCATCGGCGACGTCGTCGCGCGCTTCTGGATGCAGAAGGGCTACAACGTCCTGCACCCGATCGGCTGGGACTCCTTCGGCCTGCCCGCGGAGAACGCGGCGATCAAGCGCAACGCCCACCCCGCCGAGTGGACCTACGCCAACATCGAGACGCAGGCCACCTCGTTCCGGCGCTACGGCATCGCCTTCGACTGGTCGCGCCGCCTGCACACCAGCGACCCCGACTACTACCGCTGGAACCAGTGGCTGTTCAACCGCTTCTTCGAGCGCGGCCTGGCCTACCGCAAGGGCGGCCTGGTCAACTGGTGCCCCAACGACCAGACGGTGCTGGCCAACGAGCAGGTCGTGGCCGGCAAGTGCGAGCGCTGCGGCGCCGACGTCATCCGCCGCGAGCTGACGCAGTGGTACTTCAAGATCACTGACTACGCGAACCGCCTGCTGGACGACATGGAGCAGCTGGAGGGCTGGCCCGAGCGGCTGCTGACCATGCAGCGCAACTGGATCGGCCGCTCCGAGGGCGCCGACGTGCTGTTCGAGATCGAGGGCCGCGACGCGCCGGTCCACGTCTACACCACGCGCCCAGACACGCTGTACGGCGCCACGTTCTTCGTGGTCGCCGCCGACGCCGCGCTGGCCGACGAGATCGTCACCGACGATCAGCGCCCGGCGTTCGAGGCCTACCGCGCCGAGGTCGCCAAGCTGAGCGACATCGAGCGGCTGTCCACCGACAAGGAGAAGACCGGCGTCTTCCTGGGCCGCCACGCGATCAACCCGGTCAACGGCGAGCGCATCCCGGTCTGGGCGGCCGACTACGTGCTGTCCGACTACGGCCACGGCGCCATCATGGCCGTGCCCGCCCACGACCAGCGCGACCTGGACTTCGCCCGCAAGTTCGACCTGCCGGTGAAGGTCGTCGTGCACACCGGCCTGGCCGACCCGGGCGAGACCGGCGAGGCCACGCCCGGCGAGGGCACGCTGGTCAACTCCGGCCCGCTGGACGGCCTGGCCAAGACCGAGGCGATCACCAAGATCATCGAGATGCTGGAGGTCGAGGGCAAGGGCGCCGGCGCGGTCAACTTCCGGCTGCGCGACTGGCTGCTGTCCCGGCAGCGCTACTGGGGCACGCCGATCCCGATCATCCACTGCCCCGACTGCGGCGAGGTGCCCGTCCCCGACGAGCAGCTGCCCGTCACGCTGCCCGACCTGCGCGGCGAGGCGCTGGCGCCCAAGGGCGTCTCCCCGCTGGCCAGCGCCACGGAGTGGGTCAACGTCGAGTGCCCCAAGTGCTCCGGGCCGGCCAAGCGCGACACCGACACGATGGACACGTTCGTCGACTCGTCGTGGTATTTCCTGCGTTACTGCTCGCCGGGCTACACCGACGGCCCGTTCGACCCCGAGCAGGTGCGTAAGTGGGGCCCGATCGACCAGTACGTCGGCGGCATCGAGCACGCGGTGCTGCACCTGCTGTATTCGCGCTTCTTCACCAAGGTCCTGCACGACATGGGCATGGTGGACTTCACCGAGCCGTTCGTCCGCATGCTGAACCAGGGCCAGGTGATCAACGGCGGCAAGGCCATGTCGAAGTCCCTGGGCAACGGCGTGGACCTGGGCCAGCAGATCGACGACTTCGGCGTGGACGCCGTACGCCTGACCATGGTGTTCGCCGGGCCGCCCGAGGACGACATCGACTGGGCCGACCTGTCGCCGGCCGCGTCGCAGAAGTTCCTGGCCCGCGCGCTGCGCGTGATGTCGGAGGTCGCCAGCGAGCCGGGCGTCCCGTTCGCGGACGGTGACGTCGAGCTGCGCAAGGTGACCCACCACACGATCGACGAGGTTACGAAGCTGGTCGAGTCCTACCGCTTCAACGTCGCGGTGGCGCGCATGATGGAGCTGACCTCGGCCGCGCGCAAGGCCATCGACTCCGGCTGCGGGCCCGCCGACCCGGCGGTGCGCGAGGCCGCCGAGTCGCTGGCGGTCATGCTGTCGCTGGTGGCCCCCTACACCGCCGAGGAGGGCTGGGAGCGGCTGGGCCGCACCGGGTCCGTCGCGTTCGGCGGGTGGCCGGTGGCCGACCCCGCGCTGCTGGTGCAGGAGTCGGTCACCTGCGTGGTGCAGGTGGCGGGCAAGGTGCGCGACCGGCTGGAGGTGCCGCCGGGCATCGCCGAGGACGAGCTGCGGGAGCTGGCGCTGTCCTCGGACAAGGTCGCCCCCTACCTCCAGGGCATGCCGCGCAAGGTGATCGTGCGGGCGCCCAAGCTGGTCAACATCGTCCCGTAGTCACAGTTCGCGCAAGGCCGGCAGCAGCTCCTTCTCCGCCCACTCGAAGAAGGGCTGCTGCTGGTCGTGCCCGATCTGGACGAGCGCCACGTGCGTGTATCCGGCCTCGGTGAACTTCCGGACGCTCTGCACGACGGCGTCCACGTCGTTGCCGCAGGGCACGTTCTGGGCGACGTCGTCCGGGCGCACCGTGCCGGCGGCCGCGGTGAAGTTCACCGGTCCCGGCAGCTCGGCCATGACCTTCCAGCCGCCGACGCTCGCCCAGCGCCACAGCTCGTGCGCGCGCTGCTTGGCGGCCTCGGCGTCGGTGTCGTACGCGATGGCGAGCTGCCCGTAGACCGGCTTGCCCTGCCCGCCGGCGGCGTTGAACTGCTGGACCACCTCGGGCATCGGCTCGTTGACCACCAGCACGTCGCCGAGCTCCGCGGCGATCTCGGCCGACTGACCGCCCGAGGCGGCGATGCCGATGGGGACGGGGGTGTCCGGCAGGTCGTACAACTTGGCCGAGTCCACGTCGTAGAACTCGCCCTGGTAGGTGATGTACTCCCCGCTGAAGAGCTCCCTGATGATCTGCACGGCCTCGGCGAACATCTGGTGCCGGGTGTCCACGGGCGGCCAGCCCTCGCCGATGACGTGCTCGTTGAGGTTCTCACCGGCGCCGAGGCCCAGCGTGAACCTGCCCTGGCTCAGCACGCCCATCGTGGCCGCCTTCTGCGCCACCACGGCCGGGTGGTAGCGCATGATCGGACAGGTCACGTACGTCATGAGTGGCAACTGCTCGGTGACCTGGGCGGCCGCGCCGAGCACCGACCAGCAGTAGGGCGAGTGCCCCATCTCCTCGAGCCACGGGAAATAGTGATCGGAGATGACGGCGTAGTCGAAGCCGATCCGCTCGGCCGCGGCGGCGTAGTCGACCAGCTCGCGGGCCGGGGTCTGTTCGGACATCAAGGTGTAGCCGATTTGTACCATGCGTCCGGGCTACCCGACTTTGTCAACGTTAGCGGTCAAAGAACGGAGATCAATGGCGGCCGCGGGCGCGCAGCTCCTCGACCATCAGGCCCAGGCCGATGCCCAGCAGCCAGACGTCCTTGGCGACGGCGGTGCCCCCGGGGCTCGGCCGCAGGCTGCCCTCCTGGCGCATCGCGGGCGTGCCGAGATACATGCCGAGCAGCCCCGCCGCGAACCCGGTCAGCGCCGCCCCCGCCAGCAACGACGGCACGAACGGCACCAGCATCGCCGTGCCGACGGCGATCTGGCTCTTCGACAGCAGCCGGACGAAGACGGCCGGGTCCATGCGGCGCAGGAACGGGTAGGGGCCCGCGGCCATGCCGTGCAGGGAGGCGGCGGTCTCCTCGTCGGCGTGCGCCAGGTCCAGCCCGGAGCTCAGGATGAAGGCCCCGGCGGCCAGGCGGGGCGGGAGCTGATGCGTACGGGCGAAGATCTTCATGATTCCTCACAGGGTGGGAAATCGGGCATATCCCCCCTTCCCTGCACGTACATCCGCATCCCGGACTTGGTCATTCCCGGGCCGTCGTACGTCCGCCCGGGGAGGAATCCATGGGCTCCTCTTGGCATCTCGCACTAGTGTGCAGCTGTGGCAACTGGCGCATATCTGAGATACCCGCACCTGCACGATGACCTGGTCACCTTCGTCGTCGACGACGATGTCTGGCTCGCTCCGCGGGCCGGGGGACGCGCGTGGCGATTCACCGCCGACCGCGTACCGGTGGCATATCCGAGGTTCTCGCCCGACGGCGCACGCATCGCCTGGACCAGCACCAAAGAGGGTGCTCCCGAGGTGTTCGCGGCCGAGGTCGACGGAGCCGAGGGCGAGCGGCTGACCCACTGGGGCGACGCCACGACCTCGGTCCGCGGGTGGACCGCGGACGGCGACGTGCTCGCGGTCAGCGCGACGGGAGAGGGCTCCCGCAGCAGACGCTGGGCGTACGCGGTGCCGCTCGACGGAGGTCCGGCCACGCGGCTGCCGTACGGGTGGGTGAGCGAGGCGGCCGTCAGCGGCGGGAAGGTGGCCACCGTCTCGTCGATCTGGCGCGAGCCCTCGCAGTGGAAGCGATACCGGGGCGGTACGGCGGGCAAGCTCTGGGTGGACGCCGAGGGCGACGGGGAGTTCACCAGGCTGTTCGCCGACAGCACGGCGCAATACTGGTCGGTGAGCTGGGTCGGGGACCGGATCGTGTTCCTGTCCGACGCCGACGGCGTCGGCAACCTCTACTCCGCCCTGCCCGACGGGTCCGACCTGCGCAAGCACAGCTCCCACGAGGAGTTCTACGCCCGGCACGCCGTCAGTGACGGCGAGCGGGTGATCTACGGCCACGCCGGGGACCTGTGGCTGCTGGAGAGCCTGGACGATGAGCCCCACCCGCTGGAGATCCGGCTGGGCGGGCCGCGACCGGGGCGGGCCAGGCGGCTGGTGCCCACGCGGGTCGGCTCGTTCTCACCGGACGTCACCGGGCGGGCCAGCGCGGTGGAGATCCGCGGGACCGCGCACTGGGTCACCCACCGCGACGGGCCCGCGGGCGCGCTGCGGGCACAGCCGGGCGTGCGCGTCCGCCTGCCTCGGGTGCTCGACGCCGACGGCAAGGCCATGTGGGTGTCCGACGCGAGCGGGGAGGACGGGCTGGAGATCGGCACCCCGGGCGGCGAGGTCAGGACCATGGCCGCCGGACAGCTCGGGCGGGTGCTGGAGCTGGTCGCGGCGCCCGACGGCAAGCACGTGGCCGTGGCCACGCACGACGGGCGGCTGCTGGTCGTTGACCTCGCCACCGAGAACGTCAGGGAGCTCGACCGGACCGACGAGGGCGACGTGAGCGGGCTGGCGTTCTCGCCCGACTCCGGGTGGCTGGCCTGGGAGCACCCGCACCACCGGCGGCTGACCCAGATCAGGATGGGGCGGGTGGACGGGACCTCGGTGATCGAGGTCACCCCCGCCCGGTTCGCCGACTACGACCCCGTGTTCACCAAGGACGGCAAGCACCTGGCGTTCCTGTCGGTCCGGACGTTCGACCCGGTCTACGACGCGCACGTCTTCGACCTGTCCTTCCCCCAGGGCTGCAAGCCGTACATCGTGCCCTTGCAGGCCACCACGCCCTCGCCGTTCGACCCCTCGCTGCAGGGGCGCGGGTTCAACGGCGAGGACGACAAACCCTCGAAGGACGACAAGAAGGACGACACGCCGCCGCGCACCGAGGTCGATCCCGACGGGCTGGCCTCCCGCGTCGTGCCGGTGCCCGTGCCCGCGGCCGGCTACGGCAACCTGCGCACCGCCAAGGACGCGCTGCTCTGGCTGCGCTACCCGCTCACCGGGCAGCTCGGCGACGGCACCGAGCAGAGCGCGGAGACCGTGCTCGAACGCTATGACCTCAAGAAGCGCGCCAAGGCCGAGCTGGCCAGGGAGGTGCGCGCGTTCGAGGTCAGCGGCGACGGCTCCAGGCTCGTCACCAACGGCAAGAACGGCCTGCAGACCCGCGCCGCGAGCGAGGGCGACGAGGTCGTCACCATCGACCTCGACCGGATCAACGTCCAGATCGACCCGATCGCCGAGTGGCGGCAGGGCTTCCGCGAGGCCGGGCGGCTCATGCGCGACCACTTCTGGCGCGAGGACATGAACGGCGTCGACTGGCAGGGCGTCCTCGACCGCTACGAGCCGCTGGTCGACCGCATCGGCTCCCACTCCGAGCTGATCGACCTGCTCTGGGAGACGCAGGGCGAGCTGGGCACCTCCCACGCCTACGCCGTGGCCAACGGCTCCGGCGCCGACCCCCGGCGCCGCCAGGGGCTGCTCGGCGCCGACCTGGCCAGGGACGGCGACGGGGTGTGGCGGGTCGTGCGCATCCTGCCCGGCGAGTCGTCCGACCACGCCGCCCGCTCGCCGCTGCTCGCGCCCGGCGTCGCGATCCGTGCCGGCGACGCGATCCTCGCGGTGGGCGGGCGCCCGGTCGATCCGGTACGCGGCCCGCTGCCCCTGCTGGCCGGCACCGCCAACCAGCCCGTCGAGCTCACCGTGCGGCACGCCTCCGGCGGCGACGTGCGCCGGGTCGTGGTCAGCCCGATCGCCGACGAGGGCCAGCTCCGCTACCACGAGTGGGTGGAGAGCCGGCGGGCCCACGTCAGGCAGGCGTCCGGCGGGCGGCTCGGCTACCTGCACGTGCCCGACATGGTGGCCTCCGGGTGGGCGCAGTTCCACCGCGACCTGCGCACCGAGATGGCCTTCGAGGGGCTGGTCGTGGACGTGCGCGAGAACAGCGGCGGGCACCTGTCGGAGCTGGTGCTGGAGAAGCTGTCCCGCAAGGTCACCGGCTGGGCGCACGCCCGCTGGTACCAGCCGAGACGCTACCCCGACGACTCGCCCCGGGGGCCGGTGGTGACGGTCACGGACGAGTTCGCGGGCTCCGACGGCGACATCGTGAGCGCGGGCATCAAGAACCGCGGGATCGGGCCGCTGGTGGGGACGCGGACGTGGGGCGGGGTGATCGGGATCGACTCGCGCTACTCGCTCGTGGACGGCACCCGGGTGACGCAGCCGCGCTACTCGTTCTGGCTCGACGGGCCGGGGTGGGGGGTGGAGAACTACGGGGTCGATCCGGACATCGAGGTGGTGATCACGCCGCAGGACCGGGTGGCGGGGCGGGATCCGCAGCTCGACAAGGCGATCGAGCTCGCCCTCGCCGCCATCGAGCAGCACCCGGCAGCCACCCCACCGGCCCTGCCCCCACTGCCCTGACCCTGGGCCGTCCCGGGGCTCGCGCGGTCGCCGCTCGCACGCCGACGGCGACCCGCGCGAGCCTCGGGCACCGGCCGCCCGCCCGCGGCCTCCAGCCGGCCGCAGTGGGTCTCCGGCCGGCTGCTGCGGGCTCCCCGCTGCTCCTCCCCGCCACGCCCGCCGCCGACGGTCGCTGTGTGCCTGTTGCCGAGGGCGCGCCCATCCCAGCGGCCGCTGCGGGCTTTCCGTCGGTCCTTTCACTCTTCTCCCCCCTTCAAGGACC